>NZ_RCXU01000006.1:0-141679 GCF_004167315.1 Blautia sp. aa_0143 | reverse complement strand
TCTGCTTTTCTGTAAAACATAGGATACCCAGCTCTTTCTCCTGTAGAAAATACACACATTCCCTGCATGGCAAAATCAATCCCAAGAAATCTCTCTGCCGGTCTTTTTTCCACGGTTTGGTTCTCACAGCAGAACAAAAGACTTGCAAAATATTTCCCGGATGGCTCACGGCTCACAGTTACGGATCTCAGCTTCCAGTCTGACGGAATCTGCCGGTGGAGTTTTATCTTTATGGCAGCCATCTTCGGAAGCTTCAGATGGCTATCCTGCAAAAGGATATTCCCGTTTACTGCATTGGTCGTATACGAATTTCTTGTATGCTTCTTTGATTTATAACGTGGAAATCCGCAGGATGGTTCCCGGAAGAACTTCCGGAACGCACTTTCCAGATGCAGCTGCACATTCGCCAGGGCAAGGGAGTCTACCTCCTTCAGCCAGGGATATTCCTTCTTATATCCGGCCGGTGTGTTCCGGAGCATCTTTTTTTCTTTCTGGTAATAGCTGATCTTGTCTGCGAGCATCTGGTTATAGATAAAGCGGCTACAGCCGATTGTTTTCTCTATCTGGACTTTCTGCTCTTTATTTGGATAGATCCTTATTTTTACGGCGCGGTTCATTCTTCTCACCTTCTGTATTTTATAACCATCACCAGGTGATAGTATAGTAGAAATACTGAATGGGAATTATTGTCTAATTCCATTATATTTATCATTCATTTTCTTTTATCGACTGATATGTATTTATGAACTAATTGTTCTTTTTTAGTATACTACATCAGGGGATGGAGAACAAGTGTTTCTTTTGTACTATAGGGATTTTTTGAGCAGATATGCCCAGATGTGCAATTCATCTCACCACCTGAAGAGGTGGGAGAATTCTTGCTACATTTGTTAAAACAAAATGGCGGAAAGCAACAAGATGAAGGATATGCCGGTAAATAAGCTGATGATCCAGATGGGAATCCCGATGATCCTATCTATGGCATTGCAGGCAGTCTATAACATTGTAGACAGTGCATTTGGGGGAAATATGAAAGCAGGCAGTGAGACAGCACTAAATGCTTTGACACTGGTATTTCCAGTGCAGATGCTTATGGTGGCAGTGGGGATTGGAACCGGTGTAGGAACCAATGCACTTCTTGCAAGGACACTTGGACAGGGAGACAGTAAAAAAGCTGCAAAGGTAAATTAAGCGTGAAAATGGGTCTGCCCAGCAGCGTTTTTTTTCTTTTCTGCCGCTGGGCAGATGTTTTTTCTTTAGATACATGATAAGAGGAATTTTTGAAGATTCCATAAAGATTTGAAAAATGGACGGACATAAAAGACGTCCATTACACTATCGGAAAATCAGCAAGGAAGTTTCATAGTAACCTTTGCGCCGCCGGTTTCTTTTGAATTTTCTAAAATAAGCTGACCATTATGTTGTTCCATAATCGAATTTGTAATATATAGACCCATACCAAAGTGTAACTTTGAATTGCGGCTTTGATCGCCCATATAGAACCGTTCCTGTGCGTGGCATAATGCCTCTTTAGAAAACCCCGTTCCCTCGTCTGTGACTGAAATTTCCACGAAACCGTTGTTACTCTGAACATCCACATAAAGCGTTCCGCCTTGCGGGGAGTAGTCCAGCCCATTACTGATAACATTCATAATAGCACGTTCTATCAGCACCCTATCAAATTTCAGCATTTGAGGGAGTGAAACAGTATTCATTTGCAGCCGGATTTCTTTTGTCCGGCATAGCGATTCCATATAACCGAACAAGTGCTGCATGAACGCTGGCAAGTCTATACTTTCAATATGGAGCTGATAACCAACCGCCGCCCGTGATATATCAATCAGGGTTTGAATATATGACTGCATCTGGCCGGAGCTTTCCACGACGTAACCAGCGTATAATCGTTGCTCATCATCAAGATTTGTTTCTGTGAGTAAATCAGCATTTCCTTGAATAACCGTCAGAGGCGTTTTCAAATCATGGGCAAGCGCGGCGATTTGCTCTTTCTGTGTCTGTTCGGTTTTCCATTGCCGTTCTAACGAAATTTTCAGATTATCTTTCATATCTGAAAAAGATGCAAGGACATCTTCAAACTCTTTGATTTTGGCGTGTCCTACTTCAAAATCAAGGTTTTGCTTTGAAACCTCCGCAGTTGCTTCAAAAAGTGGGGTCAGTTGTGTACGCAGGTTCTTAGCAAATCTGGCGGTCAGTATGATAATGACCAGCAGCGAATTTACAGCCATCAGGATAAACACAAGCGTGTCAGGAGATGGAAAATATTCCGGTAGCCATGACACTGTAAATTGAGAACCAATATAATACCTTAAAACGCAAAATTCGTTTTCCCGGACAACAAGTGCAAACTGCCTCCCCGTAGCATATTCAATATATTCTCCCTTTGCGTACAGCAGGGCAATTTCTTTTTCATCATCGTCCATATTGCTGTAAAGCTCATTAAAGTTCTTGTCCAGAATTAAGTAGCCGCATCCCTGTGGAATCACAACCTTTGTAATATCCGGGGCAATCGTCAGCGTTGGAATGATCTCTTTTACCTGCAATTCACTTAGATTTGCTCTTGTAGCTAATCCAGCATTTACAGCAAGTCCCTCCAAACCAAAAGGGACAATAATTGCCGCTACCAGCATGACAATGAGGGAGATAGCAAACTGGCGAAACAATATTTTCAATGTAGGTTTCTTTTTCACTCCCATTTATATCCTATCCCCCATACGGTGCTGATCGGACTTATTTTGAAATGCTCCAATTTCGCACGAATATTTTTTATATGCGTTGAGATCGTAGAGTTATCGCCTATTCCATCAAACCCGAAAACGGCTTCATAGATTTGTTCTTTTGTAAAAACCTGTCCCCGGTTTTTCGCAAGGTATTCACAGATTGAATACTCGCTTTTGGTAAGGGGAACCGGCTGTTCTGAAACATACAGTACCTTTGCGGAAAGGTCAAATCTTATATCAGGCTCAAATGAAAGTGTGCTGTGATGTTCCCTTTTTTCTCTGCGTAAATGTGCCGCGACACGGGCGCGAAGCTCCTGAATACGAAAAGGTTTCGTAATATAATCATCCGCACCGATGCCTAATCCAAACAATATATCTTCCTCTAATGTCTTTGCGGTCAGAAAGAGAATCGGGCAGTCTACCATATTCCTGATCTGTTTGCAAAACTCAAACCCGTCTGTGCCAGGCATCATCACATCCAAAAGAATGAGGTCATAGAAATGCAGCTTTTTGATGTCTACATCATCCGCATTTTGACAGACTGTTATCAAATATCCATCTTTCCCCAAACTGTTCTTAATCAATTCCAAGATAGAAACTTCATCGTCAACTACAAGTAAGTGGGTCAAAAAATCACCTCCCGCCCCATTATACCACATTGTCGAGGTTACTCATCATTATTTTTAATGTCAGCTTTCCGATATTCATTGTTGATATTTACAGCTACGGCATTGCTTATATCCACATCCACAATACTGTAAACGTAGCCGAAACTGAAATCTTCCCCCGCCACATTTTTGAAGCGTTTCGATACCTGCCCGATTTCTTCTTGCAGTTCTGACATTTCAAGACATTCATCCGTTATGGTATATGTCAGGCCGTTATATGAAATTTCATCATAGTTTGCGGCGTTCAGCTCATAATACGGCAGAGATTCATTTAACGCCTTATTTTTATCGGCGGTATCGCGGAGCGCACCGCAGGCCGATAAGCATATAAGACTTACAAGCACAATTACCACGGCAAACAGGCACTTTTTATTCACTGTTTTTACCTCCCTCCCAACCATGAAACCAAACCAAACTGGCAATCAGCAGACAAACAGTGCAGCATACAGAAATAATCATACCGCTGAAAAAATCGGTTTTTACCTGTGCATACAGTTGGGGGCTATCCCATGCAAGCACAGTGTAATCCATAGCACGAACGCCCCAGGCCCAGGGAATATATTTCCATGTAGCGTCACCAAGCCCTGTTATCATAAGGGCAGCTATTAAACTCCCTGCAATTCCCAATCCCATAGATGCACCTTTTCCGAAGCTCATTCCCACAAACAAATGAATCAGGTAAATGGGAAGCATGGTAATCAACAATAGAATCCCTGCTTTCAGGTAAAGGCTTGCCGGAGCATCCCTATATAGTGCAGCGAATGTTCCTAACGCTAAAAATGTTGCGCCAAAAGCACAGATCATCAGAAAACCAAGTTTACCAATATACGTTGCCATGCGAGATGGGATTGTTCCCAACAAAAGCTGATAATGCCCGGCCTGATTTTCGATCTGAACAACCAGGCCCACAATAATGCCGATCAGAAACGGGAACGCAACGGCCAGCACTTCCAGATAGGCACTGATTTTGGTTGCCAGTTCCCATCTGGATATATGATAGTAACCCGCAAAAATCGCCGCACATATAATCGGAATCATGCTGTGCATATAGAGCAAAATGCTATGTTTACACTTCTGATATTCTGCTTTCCAGCAGCGAACCACAGATACCATAGTTACCCCACCTCCTTTTTCTCAAACCATCTTGCAGTTAAAAATGACAGCGCCGCAAACCAGGCCAGCGAAATGACCAATACAAGTATAATCATCCAAAATGCCATTGCCGTACTCTGATCTGCAACCGGCTCACCATTAGGCAAAATACCTAACACGGAAATCATAAGATGCGGCACCCAGCTATACGGGCAGATCATCCACAAAGAGGTTGTAGCCGTGAAAATCCCTAAAACGCTTCCAAGTCCGGCATTAAGAATAACCGTGACAAAGATACCAACTTTTTTTGATAACCATAAGCACAGCGGAACTTCCCATAGGCTTGCAATGACAATACAAGCTGTTCCGGCCGCAGCCTGCCAAATTCCGATTGTCAGGGGAATTTCGTTGATAACTAATATTGCAAAACCGCCCAACAGATTTAGCGCCAGGAAAATGAAATTCCCCACACAGGAGTAAATACCGGCCACTCCAATTTTTGCTTTCCAGACTTTGTTCTGCGAAACAGGCAATGAAGCAACGGCACGATATTTTAGTTTGCCATTATCCCGCTGTTCAATCAAGGCACAGGTGAGCGTAAGGAATCCAGGATAAAGCAGGTTATACCACCAATTATAAGAATTGAGCTGGAACCAAAGAGGGGCAAAAAAGTTCATAAGCGCAGTTACAAACGGGGCCAGAACGATCAGCGTTTTTGTGAAAGTTCTCTTATGCTTTAGGTTCTCTGCCTGAATATATGCCATCTCCATTTAATATCCCTCCTTACCATTTCTGCGAATAACATCCATAAAGAGTTGTTCCAAATCTTCACCGGCGCGAAGCTCTCCCTCATATCCAAGGACGCCGCCAGCAATGATACCCACATGATCTACAATCTGCTGGACTTCTGACAGAATATGGCTGGACAAAATAACTGTAATCCCTTTGCAGGGAAAAGAGCGAATTAACTCTCGAAGTTCCTCAATCCCTAAAGGGTCAAGGCCGTTAGTCGGTTCATCCAGAATCAAAAGCTGGGGACTGTTCAGCAATGCAATAGCAATACCAAGCCGCTGCTTCATACCAAGAGAAAACTGCCCGGCCCGTTTCTTGCCGGTATTCGTGAGCTGGACAATTTGCAATACCTCGTTAATTCGTGCATCGTCCAGGCCGAGCAATGTAGTTCTGACTTTGAGATTTTCGTATGCAGTCAGATTTTCGTAAAGCGGGGGCATCTCAATCAAAGCACCGATATGCTCCAGATCATTCCGCTTCCACGGGTGGCCGTCAAACTCGATGCTTCCCGATGTGGGGCGCAAAATGCCGGTGAGCATTTTTAAGATCGTGGATTTGCCAGCCCCATTCGGCCCCAGCAGACCATAAACCGAGTTGCGCCGGATGTTCAGTGACACATTGTTTACCGCCATTTGCCCCTTGAAATTTTTGCAGAGGTCAGTCGTTTTCAAAATCATATCCATATAATCAAGTCCTTTCTTTGATTCTACGGATAGCATACCGGGCAATTTTGAAGATTTCATAAAGATTCCCGAAAACAGAATATGAACAATACACCGTAACCGTGGAGCATATCGCAACAAAGCACTAACCTACGCATTTAGGGCCTTAAAAAGCCCTATATTTCAAGGTTTTTCCCGCATAGTCGGCGGGGTATGTGAGTGTTTTATCCTATCCCCGCCATAGTGCCGCTCTAAATGCGTAGAATTTACCAGCAGAAAATCGCCGGTTTCTCTGGCTCCATACTCCCAGATATGGTATCATGGAAAAAATCAATCTGACGGGGGTATCAGGATGGGCGGACAAGAAAAGCTGCTGGACTATGAAACAATCAAAGCCGCCGTTGCCGGTGAGAAGTGGGCCACAGAAAAGGTGCTGGCCCACTATGCGGACTACATCGACGAGCTTTCCACGGTGGAGATCAGGCAGCCGGGCGGCAAAGTGAAAAAAGTCATTGACGAGGATATGCGGCAGCACATTTCCTTAAAGCTGCTGGAAGCGTTGCCGAGCTTCCCGTTGGAACAAGAATAACGATCAAGAGGGCTGCACCCTCTTACGCCGCTTTGCGGCTATCACCTGCACACCCCCGAAACAGATACACCCGCTGCGCGTCTGTACCTGTTTCGGGGGCTAATAATGACTGTAACCTACGCCTTTCGGGGCTGATAACCGCCAGTTTCAAAGCTTCTCCCGCATGTTTGCAGAGGTGGGCGAATATTTTATCCTATTCCCGTCCATACCCGGCATGGCTGCGGTGATCTTGCCTATCGTCCTGCGTCGGTCTGCGTTGTGGTACATACAGATCAAATTTTCTTCTTCCACGGTAAAGTGCATCATTCCTCATACCTCCAATTCATTTTTCTTGGTTCTGGCCGCCGCCTTTTTCGGGCTGGTGGCCTGTTTGCTGTCGGCAAGCTGCTTGCGGATAGATGGCCGGGGCTTGCGAATACTCACATCACGGCGCTCATCTTTGTTAATCATGGCATATACCCCGTCACCTCCTTTCCTTGGGCAAAAAGAAATGCCTTTTTCGTCGCAGACTTACGAAAAAGGCATTTCAGGTGTGATTATAGAGAGGTTTAATTGTCTTTAGATTTTTGAAAAGTCCCGGTTTTATGCGGGTTTGCGCTGGTTGTGCTAATCGGAACGAAGTTACTGCTTACACGGATCCGGAAAACGAGGCGATTCTGCAGAATTCTATGGATGCAGTAGATGCACTTACAAAGGAAAAAACGATTATTATGATTGCCCACAGATTAAAAACAGTCAGACATGCAGACCAGATTGCGGTTGTTGAAAAAGGAAGAATTGCACAGCAGGGAACACATGAGCAATTAATGAAACAGGAAGGTATTTATAAGAGATTTGTGGATGCAAGGCAGCAGGCGGTAAGTTGGAAACTGGTGCACTGAGAAATAATCCACAGTTGGTGAATATCCAAATTGAATTGTCTGAAAGAGATTTAATTTAAGTTTCGCTAAGTTTCACTTATATAGGCAGAATGAGGGATATTCAATAAAGTAATATGAAAAAAGCACTGAAAACCGTTGGATTGATATGCTCCCCATATGGTAGACAATGGAAATATCCAAAAATCTATCATATGAGGAGCATATTTTTATGTCTAGGAAACAGTATAGTAAGGAGTTGAAACTTGAGCTCGTAAAGAAACACCTTCCAATAAAAGAGCATAAAGGGCTAAAGGCGGAAATTAGTTTTTCATTTTACGGTTGCAAAAAAATAACACAAAAATTAGCACTCACCTCTTGACAGTGCTAACAAATAGTGTTATAGTTCTCCTAGAACAAGAAAAAAGCACAGCATTTCCGGTATGCGAATATTGGAAATGCTTTTCATAGAATAGGAGGAAAGCCTATGAATATCAGTAAATTTACACAGAAATCCGTACAGGCTGTCCAGGATCTTGAAAAGATTGCTTATGAATATGGCAATCAGGAGATCGAAGAGGAACACCTTCTGTATGCCTTGCTGACACAGGAGGATAGCCTGATCCTCAAGCTGATCGAGAAGATGGAAATCCAGAAGGAATATTTTATTGACACAGTTAAGAGGGCACTGGATGCCAGAGTTAAGGTTTCCGGTGGAGAGCTTCGATTTGGTCAGTATCTGAACAAGGCACTGGTCAGTGCAGAGGACGAAGCGAAGGCTATGGGAGATGAGTATGTATCGGTTGAGCATCTGTTTCTTTCCATGCTGAAGAATCCAAGCCCGAGCATGAAGAAGCTATTCAATGAATTCGGAATCACCAGAGAGCGTTTTCTTCAGGCATTATCTACAGTCAGGGGAAACCAGAGAGTTGTCAGTGACAACCCGGAGGCAACCTATGATACCCTGAATAAATACGGTGAGGATCTTGTGGAGAAGGCGAAGAATCAGAAGCTTGATCCGGTGATCGGCCGTGATATGGAGATCCGGAATATTATCCGTATCCTTTCCCGTAAGACCAAGAACAACCCGGTTCTCATCGGTGAGCCTGGCGTTGGTAAAACAGCAGCCATCGAGGGACTGGCACAGCGTATTGTGGCAGGAGATGTACCGGAAGGTCTTAAGAATAAGAAGATTTTTGCCCTGGATATGGGTGCGCTGGTTGCAGGTGCCAAGTATCGTGGCGAGTTTGAGGAACGTCTGAAAGCGGTACTTGAGGAAGTGAAAAAGAGCGAAGGACAGATCATTCTGTTTATCGATGAGCTTCATCTGATCGTGGGTGCAGGTAAGACAGACGGCGCCATGGACGCAGGAAACATGCTGAAGCCTATGCTTGCCAGAGGTGAGCTGCACTGTATCGGTGCAACAACTCTGGATGAGTACCGCCAGTATATTGAGAAGGATGCTGCACTTGCCCGTCGTTTCCAGCCGGTTATGGTAAATGAGCCGACAGTGGAAGATACCATTTCCATTCTCCGTGGTCTGAAGGAAAGATATGAGGTATTCCACGGTGTTAAGATCACAGACAGTGCATTGGTTGCAGCTGCCACACTTTCACACAGATACATTACAGACCGTTTTCTCCCGGATAAGGCAATCGACCTTGTTGATGAAGCCTGTGCGCTGATCAAGACGGAGCTGGATTCCATGCCGACAGAGCTGGATGAGCAGAGACGTAAGATCATGCAGCTGGAGATTGAAGAGTCTGCCCTGAAAAAAGAAACTGACAACTTAAGTAAAGAGCGTCTGGCTGATCTGCAGAAAGAACTTGCAGAGCTGAGAGATACTTTTAATACCCAGAAAGCTCAGTGGGATAATGAGAAGCATTCCGTAGAGAAGCTTCAGAAATTACGTGAGCAGATCGAGGATATCAATAAACAGATCCAGAAAGCAAAACAGAATTACGATCTGGAGAAAGCAGCAGAGCTGCAGTATGGCGAGCTGCCGAAGCTTCAGCAGCAGCTGGAAGTTGAGGAAAAGCAGGTTAAGGAGAGTGACAGAAGCTTGGTACATGAGGCTGTCACAGATGATGAGATTGCTCGTATCATTTCCAGATGGACCGGTATTCCGGTAACCAAGCTGACAGAAGGTGAGAGAACCAAGCTGCTGGGCCTTGAGGATGAGCTGCACAAACGTGTAGTAGGACAGGATGAGGGTGTTCGTCTTGTAACAGATGCGATCCTTCGTTCCAAAGCCGGAATCAAGGATCCCACAAAGCCAATCGGTTCATTCCTGTTCCTCGGACCAACCGGTGTTGGTAAAACAGAGCTTGCCAAGACTCTGGCTGCCACACTGTTTGACGATGAGCAGAATATGGTCCGTATCGATATGAGTGAGTACATGGAGAAATATTCCGTGTCCCGTCTGATCGGAGCGCCTCCAGGATATGTCGGATATGAGGAAGGCGGACAGCTGACAGAGGCCGTTCGAAGAAAACCGTACAGTGTTGTTCTTTTTGATGAGATCGAGAAGGCTCACCCGGATGTATTCAATGTACTTCTGCAGGTACTGGACGATGGACGTATCACGGATTCACAGGGACGTACGGTTGATTTTAAGAATACGATCCTGATCATGACTTCCAACATTGGTTCTCCGTACCTTCTTGACGGTATCGACGAGAAGGGAGATATCAAACCGGAGGCACAGGAACAGGTTATGAATGATCTTCGTGGTCATTTCCGTCCGGAATTTCTGAACCGTCTGGATGAGATCATCATGTTCAAGCCGCTGACCAAGGATAATGTAGGTAAGATCGTAGATCTTATGGTCAAAGAGCTCAGCGACCGTCTGGCTGACCAGGAGCTTTCTCTGGAGCTTACAGATGCTGCCAAACAGATGGTAGTGGATAACGGTTATGATCCGGTTTACGGCGCACGTCCTCTGAAGCGTTATCTCCAGAATTATGTGGAGACACTGACAGCCAAGAAGATCCTTTCCGGTGATGTACATGCCGGAGATACCATTGTGCTGGATGTGAAGGACGGAGCGTTTACCGTCAGCACGAAGTAAAAAATAACTCCATAAAGTTATGATAGATTGACAAGGAAAAGAACTGTCGGTTCTGATAGAAATCCATTTCAGGATGAAAATCGGAACCAGGCAGTTCTTTTTTGGGGACAAGGAATGGAATATTTTTATCAGATACTGAAGAAATAAAAAATCCTGAAAAATTTTTTTACTGGCTCTTGACAAAAAATAGAATTGGTAAGATAGTAAATCTGATATTTCAGATCAGACAGCTATCCAGCAGCATCTGGGATATTGGATAAATATCAGATAAAAGGATGGAAACAGATTATGATACCAAAGGACCCGGTAATGCTTTTAAGTTACGTAAATACACAGCTGCGGGATTTTTACAGATCCCTGGATGCCTTCTGTGAGGACAGAGGACTTAACCGGAAAGAACTGGAGGATAAGCTTGACATGATCGATTATGCTTATGATCCGGCTGTGAATCAGTTTGTATAAGAAAATCAGGAACAGAAAGAAGTACCCGTTTCGAATAAAAAAACGAAGCGGGTATTTTTTTTTGCGAAAAAAATAGGAAAAACAGCAGAAAATAAATTAGCTTGACAAATTAATTAATAGATTTCAGGTGGAAATTAAAGAAGCTGTAAATCTTAAAAAAGTGTAAAATTCACAAAAACCAGTTGCATTTTTTGTGCAGATGTATATTATATATAGTTAGCCGACTAATTAAAAAAGAAGATCACTGCTTCGTATATCATTAACAAAGAGCAGGTGTCTGATCGGATGAGAGAGGAGTGACAGCGTGTTTTGTAAGGAGGAAGATGAGAAAGAAAGGCAGAGCAGCTTTTTATCTCTGTTTATGAAGGTAGACCGTTATTTTATGACGAAATGCTTTGGTCAGATGCAGGAGCTTGGGATTTATCCGGGACAGATACCGGTTCTGGGGCTTGTGTCCGGAAGGGATGGCCTGAGTCAGCGGGAAATTGCAAAGATCCTGCATATCAAGCCGCCTACGGTAAATGTATCGATACAGAGACTGGAGAAAGCAGGCTTTCTTTATAAGAAACCGGATGAAAAGGACCAGCGTGTGACCAGGATCTACATGACAGAAAAGGGAAAGGAAATCAAGGCAAAAGCACTGGAACGGATCCATAAAAATGAGGCTGTGATGATGGAAGGCTTCAGTGAGGCGGAACAGTGCCTGCTTCGGAGATTTCTGGAGCAGATCCTTGTAAATATCGAAAAGATCCAGCCGGAGGAAGCCATAGAAAAGCTTCATCCGGATGAAATGACAGAAAGGAAGGAACAGAAACGTGATTAAACTGATGAAATATCTGAAACGATCTGCAGGTTACATCGTACTCATCATTGCGCTTCTTTTTCTTCAGGCATACTGTGATCTGTCTCTGCCGAATTACACATCAAATATCATTAATGTGGGAATTCAGCAGAACGGTATTGAAGACAGTGTTCCTGAGAAGATCAGAAAGACGTCTATGGACAGTCTGAAGCTGTTTATGGAAGAGGATGATGCGAAAACTGTGGATGGATTTTATGAGGAAGAGGGAGATGATCTGGTATTAAAGGATAAAATCTCCAAAGAAGACAGAGAAGAACTCAACGATATCTTCGGCAAACCGATGGTGATCGTTTCTACTCTGATGTCCGACAGTGA
Organism: Blautia sp. aa_0143; assembly: GCF_004167315.1. Taxonomy (NCBI): domain Bacteria; kingdom Bacillati; phylum Bacillota; class Clostridia; order Lachnospirales; family Lachnospiraceae; genus Blautia; species Blautia sp. aa_0143. The sequence goes on along the minus strand of NZ_RCXU01000006.1, from coordinate 129,575 downwards.
AGAATCAAAGGCAGCTCTTGCAAAAATGGGAATCCCGGAAGGGACGGATCCACTGGCGGCTCTTTCTCAGATGCCGGCAGAGGCTTTGGCTGCTATGAAGGACCAGGTCGGAGAAAAGATCGACAAGATGCAGGAATCCATCATCACACAGGCAGGTGTTTCCTATGTTCGTGCAGAATATGAAGCCATGGGTGAAGATGTGGATGCCATACAGATGGATTACATGAAAGCAACAGGTATCCGCATGGTGCTGATGGCACTGGTCACCATGATGGCTGCAGTATGTGTGGTATTTCTTTCATCCAGAGTTGCTGCATCTATGGGACATGATCTCCGTGGACTGGTTTATAACAAAGTCATAGGTTTTTCCAGCAGAGAGTACCATAAGTTTTCAACAGCATCCCTGATCACACGATGCACGAACGATATCCAGCAGATCCAGCAGGTAATGGCTATGATGTTCCGTATCGTGCTTTACGCGCCAATCCTTGGAATCGGTGGTGTGATCCGCGTGCTTCAGAGAGATTCCTCCATGACATGGATCCTTGGGGTGGCCATTGTACTGATCATGGCATTTATGGCAATGCTGTTCAGGATTGCAATGCCGAAATTTACAGCTTTGCAGACCATGGTAGATAAGCTGAACCTGGTAACAAGAGAAATCCTTACCGGTATTCCGGTTATCCGTGCATTCAGCCGTGAAAAACATGAGGAGGAGCGTTTTGAGGATGCAAATATCACTCTGATGAAGACAAACCTCTTTGTAAACCGTTGTATGACATTTATGATGCCGGTGATGATGCTGATCATGAACGCAGTTTCCGTACTGACCATCTACAGCGGTTCTTATGCGGTAGACAGCGGAAGCATGCAGGTTGGTGATGTTATGGCATTTATCCAGTATGCAATGCAGATCATCATGTCATTTTTGATGATCACAGCAATGTCTATCATGCTGCCGAGAGCAAATGTATCTGCACGCCGTATCAACGAGGTGCTTGAGACAGAAGTCAGTGTCCAGGATCCGGAGGATCCGGTACAGCCTTCCCAGGATGTGAAGGGGACTGTAGAATTTGATCATGTAAGCTTCGCATATCCGGAGGCAGGAGAGAATGTTATCACAGATATTTCCTTCAAGGCAGAAAAAGGTGAGACAGTAGCGATCATCGGAAGTACAGGAAGCGGTAAGAGTACACTGATCAATCTGATCCCGCGTTTCTATGATGCAACAGAAGGATCTGTGAAAGTGGATGGCGTGGATGTCCGGAAAATGACACAGAAGGATGTCCGTGATAGGATCGGTTACGTTCCGCAGAAGGGTATACTTTTCTCAGGAACCATTGATTCCAATATCCGTTACGGAAAGACAGAGATTTCGGAGGATGCAGTGAAAAAAGCAGCAGGGGTTGCACAGGCTACGGAGTTTATCGACACCAAGCCGGAGCGATATAAGACTCCGATCGCACAGGGAGGAAGCAATGTTTCCGGTGGACAGAAGCAGAGGCTTTCCATTGCCAGAGCTATCGCAAAAGATCCGGAGATCTTTATCTTTGATGACAGCTTTTCCGCACTGGATTTCAAAACAGACAGCACACTTCGAAAAGCGCTGAAAGAACATACAAAAGAAGCAACAACCATTATCGTGGCACAGCGTATCAGTACGATCTTAAATGCAGATAAGATCCTTGTACTGGACGATGGACATATGGCAGGGATCGGAAGCCATAAGGAGCTGATGAAGTCCTGCGAGGTATATCGCCAGATTGCCATGAGTCAGTTATCAGAGGAGGAATTGGCATGAGTCAGCAGAGAAGAAGAGGCCCGATGGGCGGACACGGAATGCAGCCAACAGAGAAGGCCAAGGACTTCAAAGGCTCCATGAAAAAGCTCTTTGGCTATATGGGCAGATATAAATTCCGTTTTATCCTGATGTTTATCTTTGCAGTGGCAGGTACAGCGTTTAATATTGCAGGCCCGAAGATCCTTGGAAAAGCTACCACAGAGCTGTTCAATGGTCTGGTTGCCAAGGTAAACGGTACAGGCGGTATTGATTTCAGTAAGATCGGAATGATCCTTCTGTGGACTTTGGGACTGTATGTGGCAAGTGCATGCTTTTCCCTGATCCAGGGATTTGTCATGACGGGGATCTCCAATGATGTTACATACAATCTCCGAAAGGATATTTCAAAGAAGATCAACCGTCTGCCAATGAATTATTTCGAGAGCAGAACAAACGGTGAGATCCTTTCCAGGGTAACAAATGATGTGGATACCCTGCAGATGAGCATCAACCAGAGCATGACACAGCTGATCACATCCGTAACAACACTGATCGGTGTATTTATCATGATGCTTTCCATCAACGTGTGGATGACACTGGCAGCAGTGCTGATCCTGCCGGTTTCCATGCTTATCATTAATAAAGTAATGAAACACTCCCAGAAATATTTCCAGGCACAGCAGGAGTACCTGGGAAAAGTAAATGGTCAGGTTGAGGAAAATTTCGGCGGCCATGATGTGGTAAGAGTATTCAACAAAGAGCAGGATGCGCTGAAGGAATTTGAGCATGACAACCAGAAGCTTTATGAGTCTGCATGGAAGTCACAGTTCTTTTCCGGGATGATGATGCCGATCATGCAGTTTGTGGGAAATCTGGGATATGTGATGGTGGCACTTCTCGGAGGGCTTTTTGCCATCAAAGGAACTATCGAGGTTGGAGATATCCAGTCCTTCTTCCAGTATATTCGTAACTTTACACAGCCGATCCAGCAGATCGCCCAGGTTACAAACCTTCTGCAGTCTTCGGCGGCAGCTTCTGAGCGGGTATTTGAGTTTCTTGAGGAGCCGGAGGAGGAGCTTCAGCCGGAGAACCCGGATTCCATTGAGGGACTGGAAGGAAATGTACAGTTTGAGCATGTGAGATTCGGTTATAATCCGGATAAGATCATTGTAAATGATTTTTCCGCAGATGTGCATGACGGTCAGAAGATCGCCATTGTAGGACCTACAGGTGCAGGAAAAACGACGATCGTAAAGCTGCTGATGCGTTTTTATGATGTAAATGGCGGAAGCATCAAGGTTGACGGACATGATATCCGGAACTTCAACCGCAGCAATCTCCGTGAGATGTTCGGAATGGTGCTGCAGGACACCTGGCTGTTTTCCGGAACCATTATGGAAAATATCCGCTACGGAAGACTGGACGCAACGGATGAAGAGGTGATCGCAGCAGCAAAAGCGGCCCATATCCACAACTTTATCATGCAGCAGCCCGGCGGCTATCAGATGGTCCTGGATGAGGAAACCAGTAATGTTTCTCAGGGGCAGAAGCAGTTGCTTACCATTGCAAGAGCGATCCTGGCAGACAATAAGATCCTGATCCTGGATGAGGCCACATCTTCCGTTGATACAAGAACAGAAATGCAGATCCAGAAGGCTATGGATAACCTGATGAAGGGAAGGACCAGCTTTGTTATTGCCCACAGACTTTCTACCATTAAGGATGCAGATCTGATTCTTGTCATGAAGGACGGAGATATCATTGAGCAGGGAGATCATGAAGAGCTGCTGGCACGGAAGGGCTTCTATGCGGATTTGTATAACAGTCAGTTTGAACAAAAACAGGCATAATCCTGTTTTTGTTCATGAGGAAGTAGCGAAGCGGATTCCGAATGTCTGCTTTGCTGAAAGAGGCACAGGCATAAGATAACCTGAGTATTGGGCAGGATTACAGCACCGGAAATGTACTTCCATCCGAAAAACGGATCGGCCACGTTTCCGGTGCTTTTTTTGCGGATTTTTTTCAGGTTAATGTGGTGAATAAATATTGTATAATTCATATAAAAATGATGGGAATAATAATATAAATTATATGAAAATAGCACAAAATCGTAAGAAAGTACAGTCTGTTCGGAAGAATAAAGAGGAATTCCATGATTCATACAGTATAATAGGATATATCGAGTGTGTGGAAAAACTACAAACTGGAAAATGCGGAATGTTAAAGAGAAGAGAGGTATTTTTATTATGAAACAGAAAGCAATGGATATGAAACTTGTAGTAAAACCGTTGGTTGGATGTCTGACACATACACATTTCTGGGAGGGACCATGTCGTGCCGGACATAAAGAGGATATGACTGTTGAAGCTGAGACAAAAGCAGCTGATGAGGCATTCAAAAATTCAGTTAAGGGATTACAAGGGGTTATTGATGAGGTAGAATTCACGGAGCCTGTGGATGTCCGTTATAATGAGTCTTTTGTTGTAGATAAAGACCTTTTTGCAAAAATCGGAGAGGATGTTGATGAGATCGATTGCTTCCTCTGCATGGGATGGAGAATTCCTAAGCTTGAGCGTTTCGGAAAGCCGGTCGTTATCTGGCAGAACGGAAACGAAGGAATTGATTTTGCAGCATACTGCCGTTCCATCGGAGTAGAGGCATATGTATGTATGGATCTTCAGGATGTGAATGAGATCATGCATATTCTCTGGGTAAGAAAAGCAGTTCGCAATACAAGGGCGCTTGTACTGACAGCAGGATCTCAGCCTACATTCGGAATTCAGAGTCTGATCCGCGATCCGGAGATCCTTCGTCAGCGTTACGGAGTTGAAGTGGTGAAGCTTCCATTTACATCCATTTTCAAATATATGGATGAGATCACAGATGAGGAAGCAAAGCCGATTGCAGATAAGATCATTGCTGGATCTACTGATACACAGGTAAACACAGACTGGTTTATCAATGACGTGAAATATTATCTGGCTGCCAAAAAGATGATGGATATTTATGACTGCAACGCTTTCTCAACCGCATGTCATGAGCTCTGTACAACAGAAATCCCGCAGAACCGTAAATTCACACCATGTATGTGTCATTCCATCATGAAAGACGAGGGAATTCCAAGCGGATGTGAGGAAGACCTTAACGCATTGATGGCCATGCTGATCATGCAGTATGCCGGAAAACGTCCGGCATTCATGGGTAACCCGAACCACGAGACAGACGAGCTTCTCCGCATCCACCATGCAGTACCGGCTCTTCAGATGAACGGTTATGGAACAAAACCGCTGGCATACAAACTCTGGGCATTCACAGGCCAGGGATTCGGTGGAAAACTGCAGGTTGACTTCACAGAGAACGATGATGATTATATCACACTTGGACGTTTCAATCCGGCAGGCGATACCATGTGCATCAAGAAAGGCAAGGTTATCCGTTCTGAATATGCAGATACATACTGCAGTCCGTTCTACTACATCCAGATGGACGATGCAAGAGAATTCATGCACAATCTTGCAGGATTCGGACATCATCAGGTGCTGATCTTCGGTGATTACACAAAGATGATCAAGAAGATTGCAAAAATTATGAACTTCAATATTCTGGAAGGATGATTGGATGATATATCTGAACAACGGGGCAACTTCCTGGCCGAAGCCCCCTGCTGTTTTGGAAGCTGTGCAGGCGTGTCTTAGCGGCACGCCTGCTTCGCAGTTCCGGGGCGGCAGCTCGATCATGAAAAAAGATGTGGAAGTACTTTGCCGGGAAAAACTGGGACAGCTCCTTGGAATCAGGGAAACAGAGAGAATATTTTTTACATCAGGGGCAACAGAAAGCATGAATACAGTCCTTGGGGGGCTGGACTACGGTGAAAAAGGCAGTAGCATCCTGGTAACGCAGACAGAGCATAACAGTGTGCTACGTCCGGTATATAATCTGGAACAGCTGAGAGAACATCCGGTGCTGGTGACGAAGTGTACGATAAACGGGACAGTGACGGAAGAAGCCCTGGAAACAGCAGTACGACCGGACAGCCGTGTGCTGATCGTGAACCACTGTTCCAACGTGACAGGCTGTGTGCAGGATATGGAGATGATCCGGGAATTTGTAAAGAGACATGGACTGATCCTGATCGTGGATGTGTCGCAGAGTGCTGGCTGTATCCCTGTTGATGCAGATAAATGGGAAGCAGATGCGCTTATTTTTACAGGCCACAAAAGCCTGATGGGAATTCAGGGAACCGGCGGATTTTATGTCAGGAGCGGAATTGAGCTGAAGCCTCTGAAATATGGGGGAACCGGAAGAAACAGCGCACAGCTTACCTACGAGAACAAAGATTATGAGTATGAGGTAGGAACTCAGAACATGCCGGGAATCACAGGACTTCTGGCTGGGGCGGAGTTTATTGAGCAGACAGGACTTGCGGCAATTATGGAAAAAGAAGATCGTCTGATGGAAATGCTTTATTGTGGTCTGGAACAGATAGAGGGTGTAAGGATCTACGGAAACCATGACGTATGCAGAGGACCTGTGATGAGCCTGAATTTTCAGGGACTGAAAGCTTCGGATGCTGCGTATATTCTGGAAAGCGGATATGGGATCATTGTCCGTTCAGGGCTTCACTGTTCGCCATTGATCCATAAGGCAATGGGAACAGAAGAGGGCGGAACTGTGAGAGTAAGTGTTTCGTGGTTTACGGAGGAGAAGGATATAAAGGAATTTTTAGGAGCTGCGAAGGAAATAGCAGCATCTGTGGCACGGAATATTTAGCAGGCAAGTTACAGAGCAAATTTATACGGATGTATTACGAAGAACGATCACAGGAATCAGTCATATAGGGCAGACAGCAGATCCACGGGAAATCTGCCTGTAAAGAAAAGGGGAATACACGATTATGAAAATAATAGGAAAACAGCCTTCTAGGGAAAAATGTGCAGAATCCGGCTGGTTTGCCTGGGATTATCTTCTGGATGAACCGGTAGAGCGGGAATTCATCCTGAAGCTGAGACCATTGGGTGGATTCACATATCTTGATATGCTGAAACAGCCGTTTTTTAAGATTGACAGCGATTACTATATGATAAAAGGAATTCAGGGTAATGATTATTTCCGCATTGCTGTCCATGGGAAGCACGAAGATCAGCTGGAAGAGTTAGAACGAACTATCACAGATTGCATGGAAAAATAATATCTGCTATAATATTGTGAGCGTAAGAAGACACTGGAAAGGCTGCCGGTCCTGCCGGAAACAGCTGATGCGATGACAGTGTCTGCGTTTACAGGAGGCAGAATTTGCGATTAGAGAGAGACAACATACCCCTTGACAAAGAATTTCCTTTTCAGATTTCAGAGGTGGAACTGACACCGGAGAACAGTCGGCCTGGAAGTTATCACTGGCACAGCTATTTCGAGATCACCTGTGTGTTGGGGGGCAAGGGAAATTATTTTGTAAACGGGCAGGAATATACAATGGAAGAAGATGACATCATCATCTTCAATAATGTGGAGCCTCATGGATGGAAGCTGATCGGTGGAGACATGAAGCTTCTTGTGATGATCTTTTCACCGGAATTCGTGGCCGAAAAGCTGAGTATTTTTGATACGGAATATCTGAAGCCTTTTGTTGAGAGAGGAAGTAATTTTAAGAACCGTATCGGCAGGGAAGAAGAGGTAAGCGGAGAGATCCGTTCCAGTATCTGGGAGATCTATCACGAATGGCAGCAGAAAAAAGAAGGCTATCCGCTGATGATCAAGGCGAATGTACTTCGCATCCTTACCATGCTGATCCGGGCTTATCAGGATGAGAGCAAGTCAGGGGAAATGCTCCGTGAGAAGAAAAATGCAATGAAGCGTCTTGAGCAGGCTTTTAATTACATAGATGATCATTACTGTGAGAAGATCACTCTGGAAGAAGTTGCTTCTTCCGTATATATGAGTTCCAACTATTTTTCTTCTTATTTCCGTAAGGTGACAAATATCAGTTTCAGCGATTATGTCACAAGGATGAGGATCAACCATGCGCGTGAGCTTCTTCGAGAAACAGATAAAAATGTTACGGAAATCGCCATGGAATGCGGATTTAATAATATTTCCAATTTTTACAGACTTTACAAAAAACACGTGGGGAAACCGCCGAAAGATGAGAAGCAGAAGAAACAGTAAAAATAGTTAAAATTCATGAGCGGATAAGTCATAGACGGAAATCAGGCTTCGATGTTAGGATAAAAGTAAGAAATTTTGTCCTGATATCGGAGCTTTTTTATTAGAAAGGCTCCGATATCAGAAACGGAATATTAATGTCTGATTTACCGGACAGATAAGGAGAAGGGAAATTATGGTTAAAACAGATAGCTATGTACAGTTTGAAGCAGGAAAGCTGACATACCGGGTGGTTCCGGTGACAGAGGAGATCATCCGCATGATCGTTTCCGGAAAAGAGATCAAAGAGGCACAGGACTCCCTGATCATTGAGAAAAAAGAATATCCTGAGGTTGATTTTTCAGCAGAGGAAAATGCAGGAAGTATCATTGTGAAAACTGTGAAAGTTTGTGCAGAGATCAACACTGCATCCGGTGATATCATCTGGAAGCATGCAGACGGAAACAAGTGGCTTTCCCAGAAGAAACCGGAACTGACTGAAACAGATGTGATCCACTATAATACAGGCGATGAGGAGCCGATCATCAACCGTGTAAAGACAGTTGACGGTGAGAGGAATTTTATCCAGAATCTGAAAGCTGAGAAAGTAAGAACAGCATATCGTGGAAAACTGTTCTTCACATGGAAAGAGGATGAGGAAATCCATGGGCTTGGCCAGGCAGAGGAAGGTATTTACAATTACAGAGGTCACTGCCAGTACTTATATCAGCATAACATGCGTATCCCGATGCCGGTTTTGGTTTCCACAGAAGGATATGGAATTCTTGTTGACTGCTGTTCACTTATGACTTTTAATGATGATCTGAAAGATTCCTATCTGTTTCTGGATACTGTAGATCAGATCGATTATTATTTTATGGGCGGTCATACTATGGATGAGATCATCCATGATTACCGTTATCTTACAGGCAAGGCGCAGATGCTGCCGAAATGGGCTTATGGCTATGTACAGTCCAAAGAGCAGTATTACACGGCAAAAGAGCTTCTTGAGATTGTTCGCCACTACCGTAAGATCGGGGTTCCGCTTGACTGTGTGGTACAGGACTGGAATACCTGGGATCCTGGAAACTGGGGCGAGAAGATCCTGGATCAGAAGCGTTACGGAGATATGAAAGAATGTGCGGAGGAAATCCACAAACTGAATGCCCATACCATGGTTTCCGTATGGCCGAATATGAATGCAGGCGGCAAGAACCATACAGAGTTTTTTAAGACTGGTCATCTTCTTTATGATTATGCGACTTATGATGCTTTTAATGAAGAAGCGAGAGAAATGTACTGGAAACAGGCACAGGAAGGACTTTTTGACCAGGGCTTTGATTCCTGGTGGTGCGATTCCACAGAACCGTTTTCCGGTCCTGACTGGAGTGGTGCAGCAAAGAGAGAGCCATGGGAAAGATATGAGCTTGTCGGCGGTGAGCACAAGAAATATCTGGATCCTGCTGTTGCCAATGCTTTTGCACTGATGCATGCAAAGGGAATTTATGAGAATCAGAGAAAAACTACAGAAGAGAAACGAGTTCTTAACCTGACACGTTCCGGCTATGCTTCCGGCCAGAAATATTCTGCAATGCTGTGGTCAGGCGATACCTGTGCATCCTGGGATAATCTTAAGACACAGATCGTGGAAGGCCTGAATATGGGACTGAGTGGATATCCATACTGGACACTGGATATCGGCGCTTTCTTTACAGTTGCTGATAAGTGGCAGAACCGTGGATGCGGCTGCAACACAGATCCGGAGCCGAAATGGTTCTGGCAGGGCAAATATAACGAAGGTGTGAAGGATAAAGGATACTGTGAGCTGTATACAAGATGGCTGGAGATGGGAACCTTCCTTCCGATGTTCCGTTCCCATGGAACTGATACACCAAGAGAAATCTGGAACTTTGGTGAAAAAGGAACCATGTTCTATGATGCCATCGAGAAGTTTATCAAGCTCCGTTATCATCTGATGCCGTATATTTATTCCCTTGCAGGTGCTGTACATTTTAATGATTATACGATTATGAGAAGCCTTCTCTTTGACTTCCCGGAGGATAAAGAAGCACGCAAGGTTGAGAATGAGTTTATGTTCGGACCGTCCCTTCTGATCTGTGCTGTTACAGAGCCGATGTATTACGGACCGGAGAGTACTGAGCTCCATAGAGAGAAAACATGGAAATGCTATCTCCCGGCAGGTACGAAATGGTACGATTACTGGACAAACAAGGAGTATGAAGGCGGCCAGTACGTAACCGTAGATGCTCCGATCGACCGGATGCCGATCTTTGTAAAAGCAGGAAGTATCCTTCCTGTTGCAGAGGGACTTGTATATGCTTCCCAGAAACCTGAGGAGCCGGTGAAACTTATGGTATATCCAGGTGAAGACTGCAAGTTCACTATTTATGAGGATGAGGGAAATAACTACAATTTTGAAAACGGTGCTTATGCAACAACAGAGCTTACCTGGGATGATAAAACAGGAACTCTGACTGTTGGCGGGCGTCAGGGAAGTTATCCGGGAATGGAAGAAGTTTCCTATGTGACTGAAGTTGTAAAATAAATAAGCGATAATAAGGAAAGACTGTCTGAAAAGGTGCCTGGCATCTCTTTGGGCAGCCTTTTTTTACTCTATACATCGTGACGGCTTTCGGGTATAATTCTGTAATAAGGCATTTTTATGCCTGAGAAAAAACAACAGAAACGGGAGGATTTTACCATGATCATAACAACAACGCCATCTGTAGAGGGAAGAGCAATCCGTGAATATAAAGGAATCGCATTCGGAGAAGTGATCACAGGAGTAAATTTTATGAAAGATCTTGGAGCAGGTCTTCGGAATTTCTTTGGCGGCAGAAGCGCCGGTTATGAGGAAGAACTTCAGAAAGCCAGAGGAGAAGCCCTGGCAGAGCTGGAGCAGCGTGCAGGTGCAATGGGAGCTAATGCAGTGATCGGTGTGGATATTGACTACGAAGTGCTTGGTGCAGATAATGGAATGCTGATGGTAACAGCAAGCGGAACTGCTGTAGTGGTGGATTAAGGCTTATGGCAGCGGTAAAAAACGGACGTGAATACCTTTCACATGTGACAGAGTCATTAAAGCACAGGATCGCACAGCTGGATGAATCCATAGAGGCCGGACAGAAAGAAATCGAAGGTATGCATGAGTACTACTGGGAAAACTATACAGAGATGGACCAGTACGGTTATGAGAATTTTGATAACCAGCAGGCACTTCTCCATGAGATCAATGCCAGCAATGAGAAGATCGAACTGCGTCGGAGATTCAGGAAGATGATGGATTCACCGTTTTTCGGAAGGGTGGATTTCTGCTATGAAGGAGAAGATGAGCCGGAGATATTTTATATCGGAATTGCGAACCTGGCTGAGGAGAACGGCGGACTTCCGCTGATCTATGACTGGAGAGCACCTGTGTCCGGACTGTTCTATGATTTTGACAAGGGACCGGCTTCCTACCAGGCTCCGCTTGGCGAGATCCACGGGGATATTGCTGCCAAGTGGCAGTACAAGATCCGCGGTGGAAAAATGATCTATGAGTTTGAGAGTGATGTGAAGATCGACGATGAGATCCTGAAGGCAGAGCTTGGAAGCAACGGTGATGTACAGCTGAAGAATATTATCCGCACGATCCAGAAGGAGCAGAATGCGATCATCCGAAACACTTCGGATCGTATCATGGTGATCCAGGGAGCAGCAGGAAGCGGAAAGACTTCCATTGCCCTGCACAGGATCGCTTATCTCCTGTATCATGACAGGAAAAATCTGAAATCTTCTTCTGTGCTGGTGCTTTCACCGAATGGGGTGTTCTCGGACTATATTTCCCATATCCTGCCGGAGCTTGGCGAGGAGAATATCCGGGAGATGAGCTTTGACCTTTTTGCATACAAGAGACTGAAAAATGTTGTTTCTGACTGTGAAGACAGATATGATCTGATCGAGCGTCAGATTGCAGGATTATGCGATGAAAAGCTTCTGAAAGAGAAACTGTCACGGGATTTTCTGGATCGTATGGAAGGATATCTGGTGGAGCTTGAGGACAGCCTTATGAACTTCCGTGATGTGGAACACAGAGGCGTGGTCAAAAAAGAGCAGGAGATCATAGAGCTTTTTTACTTTAAATTCATGGATATCCCGCTGCTTTCCAGAATGGATGCAGTAGCAGAATATTTCATTGATGAGGTGGAGACTCTTAAGGGATTCGATCTTCCGGATGAGGAAAAGGAGGCTGTGAAGAGCCGTTTCTACAGGATGTATGAGACAAGAGATCTCTATGTACTGTACAACCGTTTCCTGAGACAGGAAGGTTTTCCTTCTCTTCCACAGGTTCAGTATGAAAAAAGAAAGCTGCGCTATGAGGATGTGTATCCGGTTTTGTATCTGAAATATCGGCTGGAAACTCAGCAGGAGGATTCCGGTGTGCGCCATCTGATCGTGGATGAGATGCAGGATTATTCCATGATCCAGTATCTGATCATTCAGAGACTCTTTAAATGCAGGATGACTATTCTTGGGGACAGAGAACAGACTATGGACGGCGAGCAACAGGATGTGCTGACATTTCTGCCTAAGATCTTTGGAAAAGATATACGCAGGATCGTGATGAACAAGAGCTACCGTAATACTGTTGAGATTGCGTCTTATGCCAATAAACTGGCGGGAATTACGGAAGTGGAGCTTTTTGAACGTCATGGAAAACCTGTTGTGGAAAAAGAATTTCCGGGGCTTGAGGAGGCACTGGAGAGCGTAGTGAGAGAGCTGCGGCTTGAGAAGCAGGCAGTCATAGCTGAGAATGCAGATGAAGGTGTTGAAGATATTATTTCATATGAAACAGCAGCAGTGATCGCAAGAACTGCAGATGAAGCAAGGGAAACTTACTACATTCTGAAGGAGAAACTGGAAGCAGAAGGCTTTGATACCAAGGAGCGTTTGTCCCTTCTTCACAGAGACAGCACAAACTTCCAAAAAGGCCTGACTGTCACAACATTCTACATGGCAAAGGGTCTGGAGTTTGATCAGGTATTTTCTGTATTTCCTGGGCAAGACCGAAGTCAGATCGTGGAGCGGGCGAGATATATTGCGGCGACGAGAGCTCTTCATGAATTGTATATGTATGAAGTTGTGAAATAAAATATAAAAAGTCATTTCAGAAGCCGGATGCTTTGGGAACAGAGCATAACCGGACGTCGTGAAATGACTTTTTTGTTTATATATACCTGGAAAATTTATTAACTGATCTGCTGGCTCTCTCCCTCATCTTTATATTCCAGAGGGCTTTTTCCTGTATGTTTCTTAAAGATCCTGCTGAAATATCCCTGGTCGTGATAGCCGCACATTTCACCGATCTGTTTTACAGAAAGGGAAGGCTCATGGATCAGCAGCTTCTGTGCATGGCTCATCCGGAGATTGATCAGATATTTGGTAGGGGTGCAGTTATAGACCTGACAGAAGATTTTGGTCAGGTAGCTGGGACTGTAGTTCATGGTTCCTGCAATCAGGTTCAGGTTGATATCCTCTGCATAATTCTGTACCATGAAGTTCTTGAGAAGCTCTGCAATCTGTCCCGGTGACATGCAGGAAGCACCTGGGGCGAATACGGTTTCGTAGTCATCACGTTTGATCTGAAGTTCCTGTTTGATCTTAAGGAGAACATTTTGGAGTTCGTCCGGATCTACAGGCTTCAGAAGGTAATCAGAAACCTTCAGCGTGATGGCTTTTTTTGCGTATTCAAAATCAGAAAATCCGCTGGTGATCACAAATTTCGTAAAGGGAAACTGATCACGGATCCTGGTGAGCAGGGTGATTCCGTCCATGACGGGCATCTTGATATCCGTAAATACCACATCCGGGCTCATCTGTTCCACCAGCGAGAGGGCCTGTGCACCTGTCTGTGCTGTGCCGATCACCTGAAAATCAGGATCTGCTTTTTCAATCTTATGTACCAGATTATTCAGAAGAAGTTCTTCATCTTCTGCCACAATAACAGTATAGTTCATAGTATTATTCCTCCGCATCTGTCTGAAAATACCGTCCAATAGAAACAATTCCGTGGCCGTCCGCTGTATTTCCATACCTGAAAATGATGTCATCTTTGCAGAAGAGTTTCCAGCGGAGAAATACATTGACAGTGCCAAGACCGTTGATCTTCAAAGCAGGCATGCCGGGATTTCGAATGGCATTCATGATATCTGAATTTATTTTTTTCTTGGCTTTTTCAGTGAATCCCGGTCCGGTGTCTGTAACATCGATCTGCCAGCTGTTTTGGTTTATTGTACTGCTGATTGTGATAGTCCATGGCGGTTCGCAGTCAGAACCATATTTGATAGCGTTTTCCACAATAGGCTGGATGATCAGCTTCGGAACCGGCTGATCCAGAAGAGATTCATCCACATCAATGGAATAATTCAGACTGGACTGGTAGCGGACCTTCATGCAGTAGAGATATTTCTGGACATAATCAAGCTCTTCGCGGAGTGTTACAGTTGTTTCAGCAGTATTGGTAATATACCGCATGATCCTGGAAAGATTGCGGCACATTTTTTCCACGGTATCCGTATCTCCGTTTTCTGCAAGCACCATAATGCTGGAAAGAGAGTTGTAATAAAAATGAGGATTAATCTGACTCTGCAAAGCCATGCTGCGTGCTTTCATTTCCTGCTCCTTGGCTTCGTTAAGCTGAGTCATGGAATCTTTTAGGTTATCGCTCATCAGCTGGAATGCCTGATACAGTTCTTCCAGTTCATTGACGGAAACCGGATAGGAAGTGACTTTTTCCTGGCCGAGAGTGTCCAGTTCCATACGTTGGATAATGTGCTTCAGGTGTTTCACCGGTTTTACTACAGAGCGGGAAAGCCTGTAGGAAACGATTACTGCTGCGGCAAGAAAAGCAGCAACAACAGCCAAAAGGATCTTCAGCATTTTGTATACAGGGGCAAGGATCACAGATTCCGGCTGGATAGTCAGATAAGTGTAGCCTGTATATGCGGAATTCAGTCTGGAGACGTATTCTTTCTGATCTGTGACGGGACTCTGTATGGTAAGGGTATCCTGGTCAGAATCAGTAAGTTTGTAATATTTTGAAATATCATTGGTATCGTCGGCTGTGATATCATAAGGATAGATAAGATCGCCGGACTCATTGAAAACATAGACACTGGCAGCATTTCCGTGATTTTTTTTCTCATAGGAAATGATGCTCTTAAAGATGGATTTACATTGTTTGGCGGTTTCAATCACGCCGACACCACGGCCGTACTGGTTGGTGAAGGAGCGGTACAGGGAGATGAACCACTGGGGATAGCGGGCAGATTTTGAATAGACGTAAGTGCTGTAAGGAGCTGTCAGGACTTTTTTTCCGTTGGCTTCACGGGCTTTCTGGATCCATTCATTATGAGAGTCGTTGCTTTTTTTGACCATGGTGGAAAGGCCGGCCTGGAGCACATATCCGGAGAAATCATAAAGATTTACCTGATCTGCTTTCAATTCAGTGCCGCTTAAGGAGATAAAAAGATCGGACATGGCAGAAAGCATTTCATCGGAAATATTAAGGTCAAATTTCTGGTCGAGAACGGATTTCGACATGTTGCTGTAATTGATGTTTACAGATACAGTGTCAAGATTCTGGATTGCAGAGTCTACCTGGGACTGAAATGTGGAATTTAAGGTGCTCATGGCACTGATCTGGCTTTTCTTCAGCTGCCCGGATGCAAAAACATAAAAGAATATGGCAAAAGAAAAAAGGATCAGACAGGCCATGCCAAGATAGGCAATAAAAAGTTTAGACTGCAGACTGCGTGTTTTCATATCAATAAGCCTCCCTGTGTGTGTAAAGTGGTCGTGCAAAACATTGGCTAAAAGTATAGCACATTTGTAAAAAAAGTACAAACCACAAAAAGAAGGTTCAGAAATATTGCTTAAAAACGCACATGGAGGCTTGTGCAATATCACAAAAAATATGAAAAAAGTATAATAAAGTGTGAAAAAAGTACAAATACAGGACAGGAATATCCATGGCTTTAAAAAATAGTAAATGATAAACTATTATCATCAAAGAACGGAACGAAACACAGTTCAAAAAAAAGGAGGAAACAATAATGAAAAGAAAGAGATTTCTGGCAGTAGCCTGTGCAGCAGCAATGATCGCTTCCATGACTACAGGGCTTGCAGTGAACGTATCTGCAGCAGATAAGAAGAGCGATTTCGCAGGCGAGGAGCTCAGCATCCTGGTTTCAGCAGGATGGATGGACAACCGTTATGATGAGACCATCAAACGTTTTGAGGACACCTACGATGTTACGGTAGACCTTCAGACAATTCCGGCTGACCAGTATTCAGATCTTCTTCAGTCAAAACTTGCTACAGATTCCTGTGCAGACATCTTCTGGATCCAGTCCAGCCCGTTTGCGATCGAGTCTACCATCGTTGATCCTGAGAAATACTGCATCGACTTTACAGGAGCTTCCTGGGAGAACATTATGCCGGAGACAAGAAAAGAGTCCTGCGTATACAATGACAAACTGTACGGACTTCAGATCTGGAACGCATCTCCGGAGTATGTAATGGTTTACAACAAGACACTGTTCGAGGAGAACGGTTGGGAAGTACCGACAACATATGATGAGCTGAAAGAGCTTTGCGGTAAGATCCAGGATGCAGGAATCACACCATGGTTCATGCCTGGTGCAGATGGATGGCAGCATCAGCTGGCATTCTTCCAGATTGGCGGTGTTTATGAAGAGGCAACACCTGGTCTCTATGATGATTTAAATACAAACAAAGCTACATTCGCAGACAATGAGAAGATGCTTGAGGTTCTCAATGAGTTCAAAGAGCTTTCTGATGCAGGATACTTCGGAGATGACTGGATCGGAACAGACAGCACAAACATGTCTAATGAGTTTGGTGACAGAAACTGTGCAATGGCACTTGCAAACTCCAGTTTCATCAAACAGATCCAGGAAGATACAGGCACATCTGATGAGTTCGGAATGTTCCTTGAGCCACTTGGCGACAACACCTGGTATCCAAGCAGCAACTCCGGCCCGACAATGTTCGGTTACAAAGGAACAGAGCATGAGGATCTTGTAAAAGAGTTCTTCAATTTCGTTACAACAACAGAGAGCCTTCAGGAAATCCTTGACAACTCTCCGGCATACACAAACCTTGATGTAAACGATGACAATCTTGAGCAGCACTGGCTGCCAGAGGAGCAGGAGTTCCTTAAGACAGTTCCGGATGACAAGAAGACTGTTGTAACACTTCAGACAGGTACAAAATATACAAACGACTACTGGACACAGTTTGGTCAGGATATGGTTGCATTCTGCCAGGGCGAGATGGAAGCAAACGATGTTCTTAAGAACATGGATACCAACCGTGCTGAGGCAGCAAAAACTGTAGGCGACGAGAACTGGAAGTAAGCAATACAGAATTATTGAAACAGTAACGTATTGACTAGAGGCAGAGCCGGTACTTACCGGCTCTGTTTTAACAAAAAAGAAGAGGGGGTACCTTCTGTGAATAAGAAGAGAATCTATCCACAGTGGTTTTTGATTCTGCCACTGGCATTGTATATCATATTTTTCCTGCTTCCGAGCGTAATGGGTATTGGATACTCCTTTACAGACTGGAACTCCAGGAGTGTTCTTAACGGTACACATTTTGTGGGACTGCAGAATTTTGCAGAGATTTTTACATCTGATAAAAATTATCTCAGCGGTATTGGCAACACATTAAAGTTTACGATCATTTCCAATATCGTTAAGTTGATTCCGGCTCTTCTGATCGCAATTATGCTTCAGGAGGGACTTAAAGGCAAAGGGCTTTACAGAACATTGCTCTACCTGCCGTCTATTCTGCCTTTTGTGATCATTGGTCTTGTATTTAAATCCATCCTGAATTATAATAACGGACTTTTAAACACACTTCTTGATGCATTCCATCTTGGAATCTTCAAACAGAAATGGCTGTCCGATCTGGCTGTTGTATGGAAATCCATTTACGGAGTAGATGCATGGCGTGGTATTGGTTATGTTATGACCATCTTCCTTGCAGGCTTAAATACCATTCCGAAATCCTATTATGAAGCAGCAGAGATCGACGGTGCAAACTTCTGGCAGAGACTTCGTTATGTAACACTTCCGATGCTCAGCGGTGCTATCATGATCAACCTTGTATTTGGTATTACATATGGTCTGAAAGTATTCGATATTGTTTACGTACTTACAAACGGCGGCCCTGGACATGCAACAGAGGTTCTTACAACTTACGCATTCCAGCTTTACTCAAGAGGCCAGTATGGAATGTCTTCCGCATTGAATACCGTTCTTCTTGTGATCACAGCGATCATCGGTGTATTTATTGTTAAGACATTAGGTAAACAGGAGGTACAGCAGTAATGACAAAAAAGAGAGTCGAGAATATTTTAAAACATGTTGTATGTATCCTGCTGTGTCTGTGTGTTGTACTTCCATTTTATATGGTACTGATCAACTCCTTCAAGACAAAAGCAGAGGCTGCAAGAATGAGCCTGGCACTTCCTACAGAGTGGGTGTTCAACAACTATTCTGAAGTTATTGAAAAAGGTGATCTGATCCAGGGCTTCCTGAACAGTTTTGCATATGCATTGATCGCTACAACACTTGGTGTTGTGCTCTGCTCCATGGCAGCATTCGTTATGTGCCGTAAGAGAACAAAATTAAATGTATTCCTTTACTACTTTGTACTTTGCGGACTGTTCTTCCCGGTCAACTATGTAACATTGGTACGTGTACTCAGTACACTGCACCTGAACGATACAAGAGTTGGCATTATCATGGTATTTACCAGTGCAATGATTCCGTTCTGTGTATTTACCATCCGTAACTTCGTAATCTCGGTTCCGGTTGAACTGGATGAGGCAGCTGTTATTGACGGTGCAGGTCCGTTAAGCCTGTTCTTCAAGATCATCATGCCGCTTCTGAAACCAACTATGGTAACATGTTTTATCCTTCAGTTCATGACAGTATGGAGCGATTTCCTTACACCTCTGTATCTGTCAAGCAAGAGTAAACTGTTCCCAATGACAATGGCTGTATATCAGTTCTTCGGAAAGAACAAGAGTTACTGGAACTATATTTTCGCTGATATCGTACTTACCTGTATCCCGGTTATCATTGTTTACATGATCGGCCAGAAATACATCGTAGGCGGTATGACCTCCGGTGCGGTAAAAGAATAAAGGAAATATTATAAGAATTATAAAAAAGCACTGCGAGATGAAATGGTTGAATTCATCTTACAGTGCTTTTACTATAGAATTCTCAGAAATTACTGCATGTTTTCGCAGAAGATATCCTCCATGGAAGCCTTAAGCGGAACACCAAGCTTGCGTAAAGTTCCGTCCAGGGCTGCAAAAACTTCTCTTACATTATAAAATGTAGCATTGTTTCCCATGTGCCCGATGCGGATAACCTTTCCGGCAAGGACGTCAAAGGAGCCTGCCAGCATGATGTTATAGTCTCTTCTGACTCCGTCCAGGATCGCGGCGGCAGTGGTGCCTTCCGGGACTTCAAAAACAGTTACCGTGCTGGAATAGCCGCTGTGGAGATACAGCTTAAGGCCTGCGCCTGTAATGGCCTTTCGGGAGGCTGCGGCAATTTTTGCATGGCGGGAGAGGATGTCAGGGTCTGCTGCGATGTTGTCAATGGCAGCACGCAGTCCGTAGATATCACTGATCGGCATTGTGTATGGGAACCATTTCTCTTCGTAATAATGTGCAAAAGTTGTAAGGTTGGCATAGAAAGAAGCAATTGGCGCCTTACGGTCTGTCATGGATTTTTTTGCATCGTCGCTGACTACAACAAAGGTAAGTCCCGGAGGTGCAGATACCACCTTCTGGGATCCGCCGCACATGATATCAATCTGGCATGCATCAATGTTCAGAGGCTCGCCGAAGGAAGCGGAGACAGAATCTACAATGGTAAGGATCCCGTATTTTTTAAGAAGCGGGCAGATGGCAGATACATCGTTGAGCATGCCACTTGGAGTATCGCCGTGTACTACGGTTGCATATTTGTAGTCATGGTTATCCGCAAGGAAGGCTTCCAGTTCCTTTACATCGAGAGTGTTCTGATAATCTCTGGTATAAAGCTCCGGTCTGCCTCCGTACATGGAAACAAAATCGGCAAAGCCTTTTCCGTAGATACCATTGTCCAGAACAAGAACCTTATCTCCGGGCTCAGTCATGGAAGCAATGGCAGCCTCCAGTCCAAGGATACCCTCACCGCTTAAGATGAGGGTTTCGTTGGAGGTATGGAGAAGAGTGCTGATCTTCTCGCAGGTTTCTTTATAAAATTCGACAAAATCTTCGTCCAGATCCGGATTTGTGCATTCCATGCTTCTTGCCAGACGGACATTTTCTGCGACCTGTGTAGGTCCCGGTGTCATGATCTTATACATAAGCTCACCTCTTGATCTTTATATTATTTCCGCAAATTACGGCAGCTGTTACAGCTATTTTTTTAATCCGGTTTTTCTTGCTGCAAGGTTTAATGGTGTGATCACTACGAGAACGATGACAGCTGCAACACCGATCTGGACCAGGTTTCCCGGGATGGAAGATACCGGTGCCAGTGGATTTCCATAGATGATAACCTCTGCAATGTAGTATCCCACAACCTTGATCACGCAGGCTGCGGCAATGGCGATCACATACCATTTCATGTTCTGGTGCCGGGGATCCTCTGTGAGCTTACCTACTGTGAAGCCCATGATCCCTACAATAATAAGAGTAAATGGTGCCCACAGGGTCCAGCCGGAGAGAAGGTCAAAGAGCCCCATTCCGATCCCACCGGCAATGGCTCCGGTTTTCTTTCCGAATAAAATGGCACCGATGAATAACGGCACATTTCCAAGGTGGATCAGTCCGCCGTTGGCAGCGATCGGAAGCTTAACATTAATAAATGCGGTGAAGATATAAGTCAGTGCAACAAATGCGGCTGTAATGGTGAGAAACTGAACAGATGAAAGCTCCTGGTCAGTTCTCTGAGATGTCTGAACTGCTTTTTCCATAGTGATAGATCCTTTCCCGAAAACATCGATGTATGGATGTCCTCTTTTCATATATTTTTGGTTGGGTATACTTTACAACATGAGTGTACATGAATAAAGACACAATTATAGAAAAAAAAGAGGGGACAGATTCAAGGAGATATTTGTCATTAAAACAGGAGGCTTACTTGGTGGGGAATAAATCAGAACTTTCGTAATGAAGGCGTAAAACGGGAAATACAGGATCAGCATAAGAAGAGAATAAGATAGGTATATCTGGGAAAATTATAATGTTAGAAAAATCCTGTACGGAGCAGGATATCTGCTTACAGGATATTCATAAAGTACAGGGAGAAATCAATTGACAAAGCTGTAATAAAATCGTAAACTATAGCAAAGAGTGTGTTCAGGAGTGAATATTCCGGACACACTTTGTGACTGATGATGATTATGAGGAGGATACTATGAAGAATAAAAAATTTATTGCACTTTTAGCTATGACTGTTGCTCTTTCTGGTGTCATGACGGCATGTAGTTTCGGAGGAGGAAAAGAGGACAGCGTGGTTGTGGAGTCTACTCCTACTCCGACACCGGCGAAAAAAGCGAAGGTTACACCGACTGTTGCAGCAGACGCACAGAATACAACCTACACATCCAAGGATAAATCCGTAGCGATCAAGCTTCCGGATGCAACCTGGGCCAACAAGTCCGATGAGACAGATATGGTAAGCTTCGAGTCTCCGGACCAGGGCAGGATCCTGATCCTTCACGGCTCCGGTGCAGATCTGGAATCTGCAGTGATCCCGAACTCCCAGGATATGGCAGTTTCCATGACACAGGCAGAGAACATGGTAAATGGAACCGATTTTGAGATCCAGGATTACAAGGCAGATCAGAAAGACGGAATCAACATTTATTCCTATACTGTGAAATATAAGGATACGACCAAGAGTGACGGTTATGTATATGCTATCAATAAATACTTTGTAAATGACAGTGAGTATTACAGCCTTGTGGCATCTGTTAAAAAAGAGGATGCTCTGAAAAAGGTTCAGGAGTCTGTCGACAGCTTTGCAATCCTTGGTGATTCCACTCTGAAGAGTGCGGCAAATGGTTCCGCAGCCAAGACTGCCGGTAAAGGTAATGCAGCAGCTTCCTCTGATGGAAGTGCATCTGCAGATGGTAATGCTGCAGCTTCTTCTGACGGAGCAGCAGATGGAACTACAGCTGCCGATGGAAGCACATCTACAGACGGAAGTGCAGCATCTGACGGAACATCTACAGACGGAAGCAGTACATCTGATGGTTCTTCCAATGGAACTGCATCCACTGACAGCAGCTCCTCCGGTGCTATCGTAAATGGCGGATTTACAGATGAGCAGCTTGGCAACACAGATGAGACAAGAACTATTTACAGAAACTCCGATGGTAAACCACGTGTTATCGTTCCGGACGGAAACGGTGCATGGATGGATAACGAAGGAAACCGTTTCACCTTCTCTTCTCAGTATGACTGTGATGTATATGAAGAGGATGGAACAAGCTTCTACTGGCACGGTGAGGCTGCAGACGTATACTATATGCCTGTACAGTAAAGCCTGGAGTAGCAGGAGATTCGGTTAGATAAGAATTCCGGGATCACAGCTTTTGTGGCTGCGGTCCCGGATTTTTTGTGTCATATTATGTCACAGGCGTATACTTATACAGGAAGACATGGTATAATGTGAACGCTGCGGGCGATGGAACGCCCGGAAAATATTTGGAGGTTTTTATGGAAGCATACAGTGATTTCGCCAGAGTTTATGACATTTTCATGGACAATGTGGAATATGAAAAATGGGCGGAATATCTTATAGGAAGTCTTAAAGAATACGGAATTGAAGACGGGATCGTGCTGGAACTTGGCTGTGGGACCGGAGTGATGACAGAGCTTCTGGCTGAGTCCGGTTATGATATGATCGGTGTGGATAACTCTGAGGAAATGCTTGGCGAAGCCATGGAAAAACGTGCAGAATCCGGTCATGAGATCCTTTATCTGGAACAGGATATGCGGGAGTTTGAACTTTATGGAACGGTACGTGCTGTCGTCAGCGTCTGTGACTGTATGAATTACATCACAGAGGAGGATGATCTGCTTACTGTATTTAAACTGGTGAACAATTATCTTGATCCGGATGGAATTTTTATATTTGATATGAACACCCCGTATAAATACCGGGAAATGCTTGGAAATACGACTATTGCAGAGAATCGGGAAGAGGGAAGCTTTATCTGGGAAAATGAATTTGATGAGGAGACCGGGATCAATGTGTATGATCTAACTCTGTTTCTTCCGAGAGAAGATGGTCTTTATGAGAGAGACGAGGAAATTCATTACCAGAAGGCCTATGATCCGGAGAAAGTAAGGGAACTTCTTGAAAAGGCAGGCCTGATCCCGCTGGCGGTTTATGACGCATACACCAAGGATGCACCGAAGCCGGACAGCGGAAGACTGACTTTTGTGGCCAGAGAACATGGAAAGGAAATTCCGTCAGACGAGAAATAAAGGAGGAAATTTTTTATATGAGTGATTATATTGTAAGAGCAACAGCGGCAAACAGCCAGATCCGTGCATTTGCGGCTGTTACAACCGATATGGTGGAGACAGCGAGAAAGAATCATAACACCAGTCCGGTGGCAACAGCGGCACTGGGACGTCTCCTTACCGGCGGTGCCATGATGGGAGCTATGATGAAAGGGGAAAAGGATCTCCTTACACTTCGGATCCATGCAGGCGGACCACTGCAGGGAATCACAGTAACTGCGGATTCTCACGGAAATGTAAAGGGCTATGTGGGGAATCCGGATGTATGTATCCCGGCAAACAGCAAAGGCAAGCTGGATGTTGCGGGAGCTGTCGGCGTAGGCTTTATGGATGTGATCAAGGATATGGGACTGAAAGAACCATATGTGGGACAGGTTGCTCTTCAGACCAGCGAGATCGCAGAAGATCTCACCTATTATTTTGCAACCAGCGAGCAGGTTCCGTCTGCGGTAGGACTGGGTGTGCTGATGAATAAGGATAATACAGTCCGTCAGGCGGGAGGCTTTATTGTACAGCTGATGCCTTTTGCAGAGGAAGAGGTGATCGCAAAGCTTGAGGAAAACGTATCAAAGATCGATTCTGTTACCAATCTTCTGGAGCAGGGACACACACCGGAAAGTCTTCTTGAAAAAGTACTGGAAGGCTTTGACATAGAGGTCAATGATACACTGCCCACACAGTTCCATTGCAACTGCTGCAGAGAGCGTGTGGAAAAAGCGCTGATCAGCATCGGAAGAAAAGAACTTAACGAGATGATCCAGGAAGGCAAGGACATTGAGATGAACTGCCATTTCTGCAATAAGAATTATAATTTTACCGTGGAAGATCTTAAGAGGATCATAAGAGAGTGCAAGCGATAAAACTCGGGAGGAAGAAAAAATGAAGCATGGTTTTATCAAGGTGGCAGCGGCAACGCCGAGAGTTACCGTTGCAGACTGCAAGGCAAACGGAGAGGAAATCCTGAAGGCCATTCATGAAATGGAAAAGGAACATGTCAAGTTGATGGTATTTCCGGAATTTTGTATCACAGGATATACCTGTCACGATCTTTTTCTCCAGAGATGTCTTCTGGACAGTGCGTGGGATGAGCTTCTGCATATTGCAGAGGAGACAAGGGAGACGGACGCCCTGATCTTTGTGGGACTCCCGCTGCGTCACAGAGGCAAGCTCTATAATGTGGCAGCAGCTCTGAATCATGGCCGTATCGTGGGATTTGTGCCGAAGACTCATATTCCGAATTATAATGAGTTTTATGAGCAGAGACAGTTTGCAGGTGCAGAGGAAGAAGATGTGGAATTTGTGGACTTCCTGAAGTGCGAGAAAAATGAGGAGGATGAGTTCTGGGATGAAATTCCTTTTGGAACAGAGCTGATCTTTGAATGTAAGGAATTTCCGGAATTCACTGTTGCAGCAGAGCTTTGTGAGGATCTCTGGGTCCCTGCGCCGCCAAGTATCCGTCATGCCGTCAACGGTGCGCATATCATCGTTAATCTTTCTGCCAGTGATGAGATGGTAGGTAAGGATTCC
This sequence comes from Blautia sp. aa_0143, assembly GCF_004167315.1. Taxonomy (NCBI): domain Bacteria; kingdom Bacillati; phylum Bacillota; class Clostridia; order Lachnospirales; family Lachnospiraceae; genus Blautia; species Blautia sp. aa_0143. The sequence continues at coordinate 104,496 of NZ_RCXU01000006.1, read as the reverse complement.
TACCGGAGAACTCTGATAAGCGGGCAGTCAGCACGACTGATCTGCGGATATATTTATGCCAGTGCAGGGGAAGGGGAGTCTACCCAGGATCTCGTGTTTGGCGGACAGAATATGATCGCAGAGAACGGTTCCATGCTTGCGGAAAGCAGACGCTTTGAGAACGGCATCATTTACAGTGAGATCGATGTGCAGAGACTGGCTGATGAGAGAAGAAGAATGTCCACGTATCCGGCAGTTTCTACCTGCAGTCATACAAGAGTTGATTTTTCCGTAGCAGAGGAGGAAACAAGACTTACCAGAAAATATCCACAGTATCCCTTCGTTCCGTCTGTGAAGGAAGAGCGTGATGAGCGCTGCGAGGAGATCCTGAACATCCAGGCTATGGGACTTAAGAAACGTATGGAGCATATCCACAGCAGGAGTGCGGTGGTAGGACTTTCCGGAGGACTGGATTCTACCCTGGCGCTTCTTGTAATGGCACGTGCCTTTGACCGGATGGGAATGCCGAGAGAACAGATCCACTGTGTGACCATGCCATGCTTTGGAACCACAGACAGAACCTATCAGAATGCCTGCAAGTTAAGCCGCTGCCTTGGTGCAAGGCTTACCGAGGTAAATATCAAAGAGGCGGTAAATATCCATTTCCGGGATATCGGACATGATCCAGAGATCCACGATGTGACGTATGAGAACAGTCAGGCACGTGAGCGTACTCAGATTCTGATGGATACGGCAAACAAGGAAGGCGGCGTTCTTGTGGGAACCGGAGACCTTTCCGAGCTGGCTCTTGGCTGGGCAACCTATAATGGCGATCACATGTCCATGTATGGTGTAAATGCTTCTGTCCCGAAGACACTGGTACGTCATCTGGTACGTTATTATGCGGATACCTGCGGAGATGAGGAACTGAAGGAGGTTCTTCTGGATATCCTGGATACTCCGGTAAGCCCGGAGCTTCTTCCTCCTAAGGATGGCAAGATCGCCCAGAAGACGGAGGATCTGGTAGGACCGTATGAGCTTCATGATTTTTATCTGTATTACATGCTGCGTGCAGGATTTACACCGGATAAGATCTACAGGCTTGCCTGCCTGACCTTTGAGGGGATTTATGATAAAGAGACGATCCTGAAATGGCTAAAAACCTTCTATCGGAGATTTTTTGCCCAGCAGTTCAAGCGTTCCTGTCTGCCGGATGGCCCGAAGGTAGGTAGTGTGGCACTTTCTCCAAGAGGAGATCTCAGAATGCCAAGTGATGCAAGTGCAAGGATCTGGCAGGATGTGCTGGAGAAGATTGAAATCTGAATGTAGATCACAAAGAGGAATGTGAATGCTGTTACAGGATCAAATATATCTGATATGAGAAAAAAGCGGAGAGCTTAAGTGTTCTCCGCTTTTTTTACTGCATCCGTGATAGCTGAAAGGAGTACCTGGGAGGTATATTTCCGGTCTCCTGCATACTGAATGTCTTCCAGGGACTGACTGGAATAGATCTGACTTGCCAAAGAATCCAGAACCGGTTCCATAAGAGGATAGGAAGCTTTTGTGGCTTCATTTAAATTCACCAGACGGATGGCCTTGATCCTGTCAGCATTTACAGTAACTTCCACATCGAAGGTATTCTCGTTCAGGGTGATGGAAGAGGTATAGACGCCCGGCTTGTAGCGGGATTTTTCGCTGGCTGTATGACTGGCATTTTTTCCGGGACCGAACATGAAGAAAAGAACGACAGCCAGAACAACAGCGAGAGCCAGAAAGACAGCTGTGTAAATGATCTCTTTCATATGTAGGACGATGATCCTGGTTTTGGAACTCATGGCGCACGCCTCCCAAAGCTTTTTATATAGTTTATTATCGGGAGGGAGGATTTATGCCACAGCTGTGCGCAGGTTATCCGATACTGTGCCTGGAAAAATAAGGAAAAGAGCAGGCAGATATTTCAGAATATAGAGAACGACCGTTCTATAGGAGTAGAATTTGTGGTATGATAGGAATACTTCAGGCGCAGGATGGCGCCGGAATGACTGAAAATCTGCAAGTGATCGGGAGGATGAAGATGTCATTACAGTTTATCATAGGAAGTTCCGGAAGCGGAAAATCCTGTTATGCTTATCAGAATATCATAGAACAGGCGGGGCTGCATCCTGAGAAGCTTTTTTATGTGATCGTGCCGGAGCAGTTTACCATGCAGACCCAGAAGACACTGGTGGAGATGAGTCCGGGCAGGGGAATCCTGAATATTGATATCCTGAGCTTTGAGCGTCTTGCATACCGTGTTCTGGAGGAAGTTGGAGGAGACAGCCGCATCCTTCTGGAAGAAACCGGTAAGAGTATGGTGCTGCAGAAGATGGTACAGCAGCATGGAAAGGAGCTTTCCTATCTGGGAGGTCAGATGCGTAAAGCGGGATACCTGGATGAAGTGAAGTCTATCCTGTCGGAGTTTATGCAGTACGATATCCGGGACAGTGAGATCCAGGAGATGATCGAGGATTCCGGTGACAGAGCGTTACTTCAGATGAAGCTGAAAGACGTAGCTGTTCTTTACCAGGCATTTACCGGATATCTGAAGGATCATTATATGACAGGAGAAGAAGTAATGGATGCGCTGGAAAAAGCTCTTCCGTTTTCTGAAAAAATGAAAAACAGTGTACTCCTTCTGGATGGTTACACCGGTTTTACGCCTATTCAGATGCGTGTTGTGGGAGAACTTCTTGCTGTCTGTGAGAAGGTGATGGTAACGGTGACCATGGATGCGGATGAGAATCTGAGCATGAGAGGAAAACCTTATCAGCTTTTTTATATGAGCCGTCAGATGATCCACGGGCTTTCGGAGCTGACCAGGGAGATCGAGACACCGGTTCTTTTGAAGGATGTGGGAAAATCCCGCTTTTCCCAGGCACCTGCCCTTCATTTCCTTGAAAAAAATATCTTCCGTTACCGAAAAAATATATATAAAAAAGCGCAGGATGAGATCTGCATGTTTTCGGCAGTGAACCCGCAGAAGGAAATGGAAGAAGCTGCCCGCCGGATCGCCAGACTTGTAAGGGAAAAGGGCTGCCGTTACGGTGAGATCGCCGTGATCACAGGTAACCTGGAGGAGTATGGAAATCTTGCAAAGCAGGTATTTACAGCAGCAGGGATCCCGTATTTCATTGATGAGAAGCATACGGTCCTGATGAATCCGTTTGTAGAATATTTCCGGGCAGCACTTGAGATGGCAGTGCAGGATTTTTCCTATGAGAGTGTATTCCGGTATCTCCGGTGCGGAATGTCCTGTGTGACCAGGGAGGAAGCAGACCTTCTGGAGAATTATGTGCTGGCTCTTGGTATCCGTGGATTTAAGAAATGGGATGAAGTGTGGGTGCGTATTTACCGGGGAATGCCGCCGGAAAGCATTCAGAGGCTTAATGAGATCCGGCAGCGGTTCGCAGATGAGACCAGAGAGCTTGCGCTAAGCTTTAAAGGTGGGAAAAAGACGGTGCGGGAATACTGTACTTTTCTCTACGAGTTTGCAGTGCGGAGCCAGGTGCAGCAGAAACTGAAGCATCAGGAACTGAAATTCAAGGAACAGGGCGACAAGGCCATGGAAAAGGAATATGCCCAGATCTACGGAATCGTTATGGAACTTCTGGATAATATGGTGGAGATCCTTGGAGAGGAAACCGTGAACCGCCAGGATTTCCGTCAGCTTCTGGAAACAGGACTGAACCAGGCCAAGGTGGCTCTGATCCCGCCAAGTATGGACCAGGTACTTGTGGGAGATATGGAGAGAACCAGGCTGAAGGATATCCGTGCACTGTTTTTTGTGGGAGTAAATGAAGGGAATATTCCGAAGAATACATCCGGTGGAGGAATGCTTACGGAGATTGACAGAGAATTTTTTAAAGATCAGGGGATCCAGCTTGCACCGGGGCCAAAGGAACTGATGAACATGCAGCGATTTTATCTGTATCTGAACATGACCAAGCCAAGAGAACTGCTCTGTCTGTCCTTCTGTCAGTCCGACAGCCAGGGAAAAGCCCTGAGTCCGGCCTTTCTTGTCAGTAATATCCGGGAGATGTTTCCGGAAATGGAGATCCGGCAGTGCGGAGATATGCAGGAACCTATGGAATTACTGGAGCTTCCGGGAATCAGCCTGGATTATTTCCTGAGAGGGCTTGCAGGAGAAGCTTACCAGGATAATGCGGTCTTCCAGGAACTGTACAGCTGGTATCTTCAGAGCCCGGAATACAGGATCCTTGTAAAAAATCTTACAGAGGCATCTTTTTCAGAACGACCGTCAGACAAGATCGGAAAAACAGTGGCAAAGATTCTCTATGGAGAAATTTCCCCGTACAGTGCTACCCGGCTGGAGCGTTTTGCGGCCTGTGCATTTGCACATTTTCTGCAGTATGGACTGAAGATTACAGAACGTGCAGAGTATGAGTTCCGGGCTATGGATATGGGAAATGTCATGCATATGGCACTGGAAAAATTTGCGGCGGAAGTCCGAAAAGAGGGACTGGACTGGGCAGAGCTTACGGAGGAAGAGCGAAACCGTATCATAGACAGCTGTCTGGATCAGGTTTCCGCAGATTACGGAAATACGATCCTTAAAAGCAGTGCGAGAAATGAATATATGATCGAACGGACCAGACGTATTTTGCGGCGTACCGTGTGGGCTTTGCAGGAACAGCTGAAGCATGGAGCATTCCGGCCGGAAGGATTTGAGGTGAGGTTTCAGGGCGGAAGGATCGACCGTGTGGATATCATGGAAGAGCCGGAGAACAACCGGGTCTATGTGAAGGTGATCGATTATAAAACCGGAAATACTTCGTTTGATCTGCTGGCGTTGTATCATGGCCTTCAGCTTCAGCTGATGGTCTATCTGGATGGAGCATTACAGGTGGAAAAACGGAAGTATCCGGATCGCGAGATCGTTCCGGCCGGTGTGTTTTATTATAATGTGAAGGATCCTATGATACAGGAGAAGATCCATGCGGATATGGAAAGCATCAATGAACAGATGCTGAAGAAAATGAAAATGAACGGGCTTGTACAGGCAGATGATAATATGAGTACCAAAATCGACAGCACTATGGCCTCCATACCGGTATCCCTGAACCGGGACGGAAGCTTCAGCAAAAGATCTTCTGTTGCCTCAAGGAAGCAGTTTGATGCTCTGGGAGCGTATGTGCGGAGAAAGATCTGTGACATCAGGGAATCGATCCTGGATGGAAATGCGGCAGTGGAACCCTATGAACTTGGAAAAAAGAATGCCTGCACATATTGTCCGTATCTTACTGTGTGCGGCTTCGACAGGAAGATACCGGGATATGAGTTTCACAGGCTGTCGTCCATAGAAGAAGATGCACTGTGGAAAAAGATCATGAAGGGAGAGGAAGAGAATGGCAGTGAAATGGACTGAGGAGCAGAAAAAGGTCATCACGCTCCGGGACCGGAATATTCTGGTCAGCGCAGCAGCCGGTTCCGGTAAAACTGCAGTGCTGGTGCAGAGGATCTTAAGTAAGATCATGGACCCTTTGAAACCGGTGGACATTGACCGTCTTCTGATCATGACATTTACAAGGGCGGCAGCGGGAGAGATGCGGGAACGTATCGAACGTGGACTGGATCAGGCACTGGCTGAAGATCCGGATAATGAGCATCTGCAGAGACAGATGACGTTGATCCATACGGCACAGATCACTACCATTGACGGCTTTTGCGCCTATGTGATCCGAAATTATTTTCATCTGATCGGACTGGATCCGGGTTACCGGACTGCAGATGAGGGTGAACTGAAGCTTTTGCAGGAAGATGTGCTGAAGGAGCTTTTTGAAGATTATTATGCAGAAAGAAAGGCAGATTTTACTGCATTTGTGGAATGCTATGCGCCAGGAAAAACGGATGAAGGACTGAAGGAACATGTGCTGGAGCTTTATAATGCTGCGATGAGTAATCCATGGCCCGAAAAATGGCTGGACAGCTGTGTGGAGAATTATCATCTGGATCCGGAAAAAGGTCTTGAGGGAACGCAATGGTTCCGATATCTGTGGGAGGCTGCAGACTGTGCACTGAAAGAAGCGGAAGAGCTTACCGAAACCGCAATGAAGACCTGTCAGCTCCAGGATGGACCGGAGCTTTATCTGGAGGCTCTGGAAAAGGATATGATACTGATCCGGCAGTTAAAACAACTGTCCGTTAAAAGGGATTATGATGAGATAGCGCAGAATCTCCGGAATCTGAAGTTTGCAAGACTTTCCTCAAAAAAAATGGAGGGAGTATCGGAGCAGCTGAAAAATCTGGTAAAAACTCTTCGCGAAGATGCAAAAGATAATCTGAAGGAACTGGGGATCCGATATTTTTACGGAAATCTGGCTGAGCTGACGGAACTGACAGAAGCATCTGCACCACCGCTGGAGATGCTGGTAAAGCTGACAAAGGATTTTGCAGAACGTTTCCAGGCAAAGAAGCGTGAAAAAAATGTTCTGGATTTTTCAGATATGGAACATTTTGCCCTGGACATCCTTCTGAAAAAGGAAGGAGAAACCTATGTGCCCAGCCAGGCGGCAAGAGAGCTTTCTGAAAAATATGATGAGGTCCTGCTGGATGAGTATCAGGACAGTAATCTGGTTCAGGAAATCCTGATGCAGACAGTTTCCGGCTGGGTCAATGAACGCAAAAATATCTTTATGGTAGGAGATGTAAAGCAGAGCATCTACCGTTTTCGTCTGGCCCGTCCGGAACTGTTCATGGAAAAATATAAGAGCTATTCACTGGAAGACAGTCCGGAACAGCGGATCGACCTGCACAAAAATTTCCGAAGCAGACCGGAAGTCCTTGAAAGTGTCAACTTTATTTTCCGGCAAATCATGGGGGAAGATCTGGGAGGAATTGCTTACGACGAGGCGGCAGCTCTGTATCCCGGAGCTTCTTTTCCGGAAGGCCAGGATCCGGAATTTGTAAAAACAGAGATCCTTCTTGTGGATAAATACAGTCCGCTGCTGGAAGAGGAGGATGAAGAAGTAACGGAGAATGAGAGAGAGCTGGAGGCCCTTGCCATTGCAGGAAGGATCCGATCTATGGTAGGGCATGAACGGGTGCTGGATAAGGAAACGGGAGAGTATCGACCTCTTCAATATGGAGATATCGTGATCCTGCTCCGATCTGCTTCAGGCTGGGCTGAAACCTTCGGGGAGGTTTTGAGTGCAAGAGGGATACCGGTATATACGGCCTCCAGAACCGGATATTTTTCTGCAACAGAGGTTGTGACACTGCTGAATTATCTCCGGATCCTGGATAATCCGCTGCAGGATATTCCCATGACCGGCGTACTGCGTTCACCGATCGTTGGATGTACCACAGAAGAGCTGGCTGAGCTTCGGATCGCATATCCGGAAGGAATGATCTATGAATGTGTGTGCAGGTTTGTGGAGGACTACAGAAAGCATGGGAGCTCTGAGGAAAACAAAAAAATCCTCGGAGAGAAGCTGTCCTGTTTTATGGACACCATGAATACACTTCGTGATAAGGCGGCTTACACGCCGGTCCATCAGCTGATCCTGGAGGTACTTGCACGCACCGGATATGGAGACCATGCAAAGGCAATGCCAAATGGTGAACAGAGGAATGCAAACCTGAACATGCTTGTGGAAAAGGCAATGGAATATGAGAAGACAAGCTATCGAGGCCTTTTTAATTTTGTAAGATATATCCAGAAGCTTCAGCAGTATCAGGTGGATTACGGGGAGGTAAATCTTTCCGGAACCGGGGAAAGTGCAGTACAGATCATGACGATCCATAAGAGCAAGGGACTGGAGTTTCCGGTAGTGTTTGCAGCAGGAATGGGAAAACGCTTTAATTTCCGGGATATGAACGCAAGTATCCTGATCCATCCGGAGCTGGGGATCGGTGCGGATGCGATCCTGCCGGAGAAGAGGATCATCGCTCCATCCCTTTGCAGGCAGATCATACGGAGAGCGCTCCTGATGGAAAGCCTCGGAGAGGAGCTGAGGGTACTTTATGTAGCGCTTACACGTGCAAAGGAAAAACTGATCCTCAGTGGAACTATTGGAGCCCTGCATCCGGAATTGGGGGAATTGTCCGCATTAAGGGACAGTGAGGAACCATTGCTTTCTCTGGGCAGGAGGCTTGGCGGGAAGACTTACTGGGATTATGTGCTTCCGGCACTGGCAAGGCATCGCTGCATGGCACCATTATTTCATGAATATGGCATCTTTATGAATACCGCAAATCCTCTGTACAAAGATCCGGCAGAATTCAAAGTTACACGGGTCACAGCACAGGAACTGACAGAAAGTGAGGTTATGGAACAGGCAGAGCGGGAAATGAAGAAGGAAACACTGGAGAACTGGAATCCGGGCAGAGTTTTTGACAGTGAGATTCGGGAGGAGATCCAGAGACGTTTTTCCTTTGTATATCCCTATCAATATCTGGAAGATCTTCCTGTGAAGGTGAGTGTATCAGAACTGAAAAAGCGAAGCTACCACAGTGAGCAGGATCTGGAAGAAACGGTGGATTATGAGACGGAAGAAGAGATCCAGCCGCTGGTTCCCCGATTTATCGAGGAGAAGAAAGAGGAAGGATATACAGGAGCACTTCGTGGAACGGCTTATCATCGTGTAATGGAATGCCTGGACTATCAGAAGACAGCAAACAGGGATGAGATTCGCAGACAGCTGAGAGAATGGGTTGACGCCAGGAAGATGGAAAGAAAAGAGGCTGAGTCGGTCCGGGTAAAGGATATCTGGAATTTTGTGGAAGCACCTCTCGGACAGCGGATGAAAGCAGCTTCAGAGAAGAGACTTCTGTTCCGGGAGCAGCCTTTTGTGATCGCAAGAAAAGCTTCGGAGCTCGATCCGCAGTGGCAGTGTGAGGAAAATGTTCTGGTACAGGGAATCATTGATGCGTATTTTATAGAGGATGAAGAAATCGTTCTGGTGGATTATAAAACGGACTTTGTGAGACGTGGAGAAGAACAGAAGCTGATCGACCGTTATCATGTACAGCTGGAGGATTACGCCCAGGCGCTGGAACGGATGACAGGCCGGAAGGTGAAGGAACGGTATATTTATTCGTTTACTCTTGGAGAAGCGTTCAGTCTCTGATCTGAAAATGAAATGATATGTTAATGTGGGCAGATATCCTGCGGCGGAGAGATTACACTCTCCAGCCAGCAGGATATTTGTTTTTCAGGATTCCGTTTACAAGCTTTCCGAAGCCGAGAGGATAACCGTCCACACAGAGAAGGTGCCAGCCTTTTTTGTGAGCGGCCTCTTCCGGCTCGATCATAAGAGTTTCGCCTTTCAGATAACGGGTAAGCCGTTCATCAGAAACCGGCAGGGAGATAACTGCTTCCACATCTCCTTTGTGAAGCGCCAGCGCCAGAGGCTGAGACGGCTCAAAACGGTTTTTCTTCAGATCACCCAGGTAGAGGCCGTTTCGAAGAAAGGAGATTCCGCGGAGATCCAGAGGGAAGGGCAGCTGATAGTATACTTTATCTTTGCGGACTTCCACACGGTTCCAGTCAAATTCCTGACCGCCAATGGTTTTCAGGCCGATCTCAGAGAAAAATTCCTCCAGCCATTTCCGGGTATTTTTGTCCGGTCCTTTTGCGGAAAAGCGGAAAACAGGTGGAAGAGAGTCACCTTTTTTGCGGAACAGGGCGAGAAAATGACCTTCGCCATCCATTTTGTGTGGAAAGATTCGGACGCATTTTTGAAGTTCTTCCGGATTAAATGCATTTAAGCTTAACGCGATTTCGGAATCGGAAGTGTCTGCTGTGCCGGCATATTCCGGGCGGCCGCTGGAGAAGCCTTCATATCCTGGCATTTCCATAAGTTCCATATCCGGGCGTTGTCTGAGAAGATAGGCTACCACTTCTTCGTCTTCACATGGGGAAAAAGTGCAGGTGGAATAAAGCAGCATTCCGCCCGGACGGAGCATATCGGCAGCTTTTAAGACCAGGTCTTTCTGGATATCAGAAAGCTCAGCAGATTTTTCCGGTGTCCAGTCGCGGGCAAGGGCTTCCTCTTTTCGGAACATGCCTTCCCCGGAGCATGGAGCGTCCAGAAGGATCTTATTGAAGAAAGCAGGAAAACGCTGGGCAAGTTTGGCGGGCTTTTCGTCGGTGACGAGCATATTTTTCATGCCAAAAAGCTCCAGATTCCTAAGAAGGGCTCTGGCTCTGGAAGTACTGATATCGTTGGCAAGGAGAAATCCGGTGTCATTTAAGGCTGCACCCAGGGCAGTGGCTTTTCCTCCGGGAGCTGCACAGAGATCCAGGACAAAATCTCCAGGTTCGATAGGAAGCCTGGAAGCTGGTGTCATGGCACTTGGTTCCTGAAGATAATAAAGGCCCGCCTGGTAGTAAGGACATCGTGCAGGGCGGCTTTCCTCCTCGTAGAAGTATCCGGTATTGATCCACGGGATCGGCCGGATAGGGAAAGGGGAAAGCGCCTGAAAATCCTGGCAGGAGAGCTTGGCGGTGTTTACACGTAGACCGTAGGTGCGGGGATTTTTGTAGCTTTTCAGGAAAGCATCATAATCATCTCCCAGCATTTCTTTCATACGCTCCAGAAAAGGAAGCGGTAATGTCTGTATTTTATCTGAATCTGTCATAATTTCCTCCATAATATAAACTTGACTCTCTCGGATATTGTGTGAAAAGAGTGGTTTCCGAAAAATATTATAAAGTATAGAGGGATTTTTCTAAATACTATTGACAAAACTATATTATACGATATATAGTATTATTCACAGAACAATATTACATGACTTATCATGTGAGCGTTGGATCGTGAAGTGATCGCGTTCATCAGCATGTAGTAAGACGGAATGTGAATGTCCGTTTTACAGGTCATAGAGAGGTGAGCAGATGGTATTTAATACAGGAGCAGCCCTCCTGGATGCGGTCGTCCTGGCTGTTATTTCCAGAGAGAAGGACGGTACCTACGGGTACAAGATCACCCAGGATGTGCGAAGTGTTCTGGAGGTTTCAGAATCTACGCTGTATCCGGTCCTTCGCAGGCTTCAGAAGGATGAATGTCTGGAAGCCTACAATATGGAATATGCAGGCAGAAACCGGAAATATTATAAGCTGACAGATAAGGGCGCAGCGCAGCTGAATCTTTACAGAAGTGAATGGGAGATCTATTCATCCAAGATCACCAGGATGTTTGAGGAGGGAGTTTGATTATGAACAGAAAGCAGTTTATGGAACAGCTTGAACGGCTGCTTTCCGATATTTCAGAGGCAGAGAGACAGGAAGCACTGGAATATTATGAAGGATATTTTGATGATGCAGGTCCTGAGAATGAAGGAGAAGTGATCCGGGAACTGGGAAATCCGGGGAAGGTTGCTGCGATCATTAAGGCAGATCTTCAGGAGAACAGTGAAGATTACGGGGAATACACAGAGAACGGATATCAGGATACCCGTGTGAAAGAGAACGGGGAAATGCCGGACCATTATACAGAAGTAACCGTATACGGAAATGGACAGGGAGAGGCCCATCGTGATACGGGAAATACAGAAAATTTCGAAGACCGCAGGAAAAGACGTGCCCAGCGCGGCTATCACGCAGAGAAAAAGCAGAATAAGGCAGGAATCATTCTTGCGCTGATCGTTCTTGTTTTTGCGGCTCCTCTGATAAAAGGATTATTTGGCGGAGTACTGGGGATTTTGGTGACACTGGCATTGCTGCCTTTCCTGCTGACATTTTTTGCAGGAGCGGGATCGATCATCCTTGTGATCGGTGCAGTTGCGTGCATTGTTGTTGGGATTGCCATGACGGTGTCTCTTCCGCCGGCCGGAATCCTGACTATCGGTATCGGATGCCTGATGATGGCACTTGGACTTTTGTTACTGTTACTGACGGTGTGGTTTACAGGTAAGATATTGCCTGCGATCCTGCGGAAATTTACGGGATTCTGCAGCAATCTCCTGAATGGAAGAAAGGCGGAAAAAGTATGAAACGTTTTCTGAAGGTAATTCTGATCCTTGCAGCAGTATTCGGTGTAGCAGGCCTGGGACTTACTGCCGGCGGAGCTGCCATGGGAGCGACTATGGGAGATGTGAGTGTTCTGGATCATGGAATCACGCAGGTGCTTCGTGTTCTGGATCATGAAGACAGCTGGGAAGTGGAAGATTCCGAGGAAGATATGGATGAGCAGGAGGACGATTTTCAGGCAGCTGCAGAGAGCGCGGTAACTGAGAAGGGCGTTCTGGCAGACAGTGCAGACAGTTCCGCATATACGAAAGTATATGAGGCCTCGGCTGTGTCAGATCTTTTCTGTGATCTGAGATACGAAGAACTGGTTTTGAAAACATGGAATGAGGATAAAGTTCAGGTGAAAGTTTCAGGGAAGGATCACAATCGCATTCAGATCAGCAATGACAACGGTAGTCTGAGAATTGCAAGCAATCAAAAAGTGAGAAACCGTTCCATAGAAATTTTTTGCCCGGAAAACTTAAGCTTTCATAAGATAAAACTTCAGATGGGAGCCGGAACCATCGAACTGGATGGTGATTTTAAAGCGGAGCAGATGGAAGTAAATGTGGGGGCCGGAACCATTGAAAATTCCGGCAGCCTGGATATAAAGGAAGCAGATTTTACAGTCGGAGTGGGAACTGCTGACATCAGTGAACTTCAGGTGGAGAATTTAAAAGGAAGCTGTGGTATGGGAGATATGGAGCTTACACTTACAGGAAAAGCTGCTGAGTATAATTATGAGCTGAAATGTGGTCTTGGAAATCTGGAGGTGGATGATTCTCTGGAAACATCCATTACTTCCGGAAATAAACAGATCACAAATGAAGGTGCCACGAAAAATATAAAACTGGATTGCGGAATGGGAAACGTTCAGGTTGAATTTGAAGAAGACTAAAGGAGGAAGCATTATGAGTAACAAAAAACTATACAAATCATCAGTAAACCGTATGTTATGTGGTGTCTGCGGCGGAATTGCGGAATACTTTAATATCGATCCGACTCTTGTCCGGCTGGTATGGGTAATCATCACGCTGATGGGCGGAGCTGGAATCCTGGCGTATATCATTGCGGCGATCATTATCCCGGATTAAAAATGACAGTACCCATAAAGGACGGACATATTTTTCAGAATGCATAATTTATCCGGAAATTGTCCATACTCCATAAAAAAGATGAGGAGTGTGGAAGATGAACAGGGAGAAAGAAGTAAAAGCATATCTTGAGGGAAAGCTTTCCCAGGCGGAAAAATTGAAATACGAGATTGCCGATGAGATGGGAGTTCTGGATAAAGTGATCAAAGACGGGTGGAAAAGCCTTTCTGCAAAAGAAACCGGACGGATCGGTGGTCTTATGACAAAAAAGAAGAAACATAAAAAGTAAAATACAGCCTGAAGGAACAAGGCGAAATGACGCCGGAAAAGTCCTTCGGGCTGTATTGAATTATAAGAATATTTTTCTGGAAAAAAGAAATTTTTTTGACGGTTCAGGGTGGACTGACCAGTGGAAAAGAGCTATACTGTTGAAATAACAGAGGAGGTATGAAGGAACATGGGTGAAAAAATCAACAACATTCTAAAGGGTGAGATCATCTCCTCAGTATTTTATATACTGCTGGGACTTTGCCTGATCCTGATCCCCACGCAGACGGTGGACGTGATCTGCAAAGTAGTATTCGGGCTGATCCTCATCGGAGCTGGCATTTATCATATCTATATTTACATACGTGGAAAAGCGAAAGCTACGATCATGGATCTTCTAAGTGGTGTGGTTGTTTTTGTGCTGGGGGTGTTTCTTTTTATGACACCGTCCATTGTGATCAAACTGCTTCCATGGATGCTCAGCGCATTTGTACTGGTTGACAGTCTGTGGAAGTTTAAAGGAGCCTTCCTTCTGAAAAAAGGAGGAAACGGCGCATGGAGCGTGCTTCTGATCGGAAGTCTTGTTTTCATTGCACTTGGAATCGTGATGCTGTTTGGAAGATTTCCGAAGATCATGACTCTGCTGATCTTTTCCGGCTGGGTGCTGGTGTGTGACGGAGCTGCGGATATCGTATTCTATATTATTATGAAGCTGGGGCTTCGAAAGATCGCAAAAAAAGCGGAGACAGAGAAGGAAGATTCTGGTGCAGACAGTTCAGATGCTGTAAATGAAACGGCAGATATGGATGTGCCAAATGATACAAGAACCCAGGATGAAAACGCGCCGAGTGAGCAGCAGAGTGGGAAGGAAACAGAATATCCAACAGAAACTACAGCAGAGACTACAGCGGCTATGCCGGCGCAGGATGCAGACGGATATTCTGCGGACAGAAAAGAGACAGAAGAATCCACAGAACCGGAAGAAGAGCAAAAGCAGAAGAATTCCCGCTGGGAAAAAGAACCGGAGAATGTGGAAATGAAGCTCTGGGCTGTAGGCAAAGACCAGGCGGAAACCGGCAGCCTGAAGGATCTTCTGGACGGTTCCGATGAAGAACTGGAAGAGTGGAAGGACTGACCCTTCTCTTGCATCATCTGCCATTCCGTGGTAAGATGTGCACATGAAAAATACAGATAAAAATATAAAGATACTGATGATGGATTTTTCCGGAATATATGAGGATCAGCAGTTCTGGAGGGGAAAAGAAGTATCCCGGGTGGAGGCCAGGGACATTCCCGGAACCAACTGCTACTGTGATGAGGATGCGATGAATGCCATTCGCAGCCGTATTGCCCCTTATTCTTCCGGAGGGATCCATTTTATTGATTCCGGAAACTATCACTATATGACAAGGATCTGGCTGGAAAAGATATCGGAGCCTTTCTCGCTTCTTGTATTTGACAATCACACGGATATGCAGCCGCCGGCATTCGGAGGTCTGCTTTCCTGCGGAGGATGGATCTACGATTCTGTTATGGAACTTCCATTGCTTAAAAGGGTGATCCTGATCGGCCCGGATGAGGAAGCTTTTTCCAGAGTGGAATCGGAGATTCAGGAAAAGGTGGAATTCTTGAGCAGAGAGAAGCTTCTGGAAATGGAAGAGGCGCAGGTGTGTGCGTTTGTAAGCAAGCATGTGGGAAAGCTGCCGCTGTACATTTCTGTGGATAAAGATGTTCTCTGCAAGGATGATGCGGACACGAACTGGAGCCAGGGGGATATGCGCCTGGATACGATGCTGGAATGTCTGAAGAGAGTCAGAGAAATATGTGCAGAGGGAATCCTGGGCGTGGATATCTGTGGTGAATGTGATGTAGCAGAATCTGGAAACAGCGCCTTGAATGACCGGGCCAATGCTACATTGCTGGAGTGTTTTCTGTCCGCATACGGGAGCGAAGATCATGACGGAAATAAGAATGAGATAACAGGAGGAAACCGATGAAAAATGAACTTCTTACCATCGGGCCATTTACGGTATACGGTTATGGTCTGATGATCGCCATTGGAATTGTGGCAGGCTGCCTGACTGCAGAATACAGAGCCGGAAAACAGAAGCTTGACAGTGAACAGATCTTTCCAATGATCCTGTGGTGCCTGGTGGGTGGATTTTTCTGTGCAAAGCTTCTCTTCTGGATCACAGAGTGGAAATCAATTGTTCAGGATCCGGGATTTATAATGGAAACTTTAAGCTCCGGTTTTGTGGTGTTTGGCGGTATCATCGGCGGGATACTGACGGGGCTTCTGTATTGCAGGATCAGAAAGCTTGTATTTTTTAAATACGCGGATGTGATCCTGCCATCTGTGGCACTGGCCCAGGGATTTGGACGGATCGGATGTTTCCTGGCGGGCTGCTGTTATGGAAAAGAGACAGAGAGTGTTTTTTCTGTGATATTTCAGAATTCCGAATATGCGCCCAATCACGTGGCGCTGATCCCGACGCAGTTGTATTCCAGCGGACTGGATTTTCTGCATTTTCTTTTGTTGTTGCTGATCGCACGGAACAAAAAAGAAGATGGTCAGGTTACTGCCTGTTATCTGATCTTTTATAGCATTGGACGGTTTGTGATCGAGTTTTTCCGTGGGGATATTATCCGTGGAAGTGTGGGAATTTTGTCGACTTCCCAGTTTATCAGTATTTTTACAGGGATTGCGGGGATCGTGCTGCTGATACGGATCAGGAAAAAAAGAGATAGCAAGAGCAGTGTTTAAATGGATCAGGGAAGTCCCATGTATCAGGAAAAAGTTGGACAATAGTGGTATAAGGACAGGTTTTCGCTGCATACATCTATGAAAAAGGCGAAAGCAGGCCTGTCATGCTCAGAAAAGAAGATTTTGAACCAAATATGAAAACAGAGGATAAGATCCCCGGAGCGCAGACGGAAAATCCGGCACAGAGTCAGCGCTTCGGGGATTTTATCGTGAAATATATGCAGAATGTCCAGGATACTATGGAACTTTTTCCGGGGGCATCTTTTCGGGCAATCAATGAAATTTTCGGGGTTCTTTATGTTCCGCTGGAAAGTATGGGAGAAATTGAGGTCACGGGAACCTCCTATAATTCGATCCCGAAATGCTATACCTACATGGATATGGAGGCAGCAGGGGAATCAGGGATCAACAGGTTGCACGATCACCCTTATCTGAAGCTGCGTGGAAAAGGTACTGCGGTGGCGGTGATCGATTCGGGGATTGATTATCAGAATGAAGTGTTTCGAAATGCAGGCGGCTCCAGAATCGCTTATTTATGGGATCAGTCCATAGAAGAGGAAGAACAAAATCAGTCTGGACGGGAGTTGGAAGCTGAAAATGGAGATGCAGATAATTTGCCGGGGGATGATATAGCAGATACAGAAGTTCCATATGGCAAATTATTTCGGAAAAAGGATATCGACCGGGCACTGGCTTCCGAGGAGCCGTTTGCCATCGTGCCATCCAGAGATACCAACGGCCATGGCACGGCACTGGCGGGTATTGCTGCCGGAAATATGGTACCCGGAGAAAATTTTACCGGAGCAGCGCCGGAGGCAACCCTGATCATCATCAAGGTAAAGCCGGCAAAGCAATATCTCCGGAATTTTTATCTTTATCCTCCGGAGGCAGAAGCTTTTCAGGAAAATGATGTGATGATGGCCATTGCTTTTGCGATTTCCCAGGCCAAAAAGCTGAAGATGCCACTTTCTATCTGCCTGGGGATCGGAAGCAGCCAGGGCGCGCATCTGGGGACCAATGCGTTAAGCCAGTATGTGGACTATGTGGCAAATTTTTCTCAGGTATCCGTATCTGTGGCAGCAGGAAACGAAGGAAATACAAGAAACCACAGTACGGGGATTTTTTCTCAGGGAAGGGAACAGATCGTGACAGAACTCCGTGTAGCGGAAAGAGAGCAGGGCTTTACCATAGAATTCTGGGGAGAACCGCCGGAAATCTATGAGCTTTCCATCCAGTCACCAACCGGTGAGATACTGGAAGTCAGCAGTTCCATAGGTTCCAGAACCCAGGAGCTGTCATTTGTTTTTGTGGAAACAAAGGTGTATGTGAATTATATCTTGATCGAGCGTCAGACCGGATATTCCCTGGTGTATATCCGATTTTTCCATCCGGCGTCCGGTATCTGGAAAATTTTTACCCAGGCAAGAAATCAACAGAACGTACAGTTCCATATATGGCTTCCTGTGGAAGGGCTGATCTCCCAGGATACCTATTTTCTGGAACCATCCCCCTATACCACGGTGACAGCGCCGGGAGACGCCAGGAACAGCATTACGGCAACTGCCTACCAGCATCGTGACGGAAGCATCTACATTGCAGCAGGCAGAGGCTATACGCCAGATGGCATGATCACTCCACATCTGGCAGCTCCTGGCGTTAACGTAAAAGTGCCGCTGGTACGAGGCGACTTTGGAACCCGCTCCGGAACTAGTATCTCCGCCGCACAGACCGCCGGCATCGCGGCACTTCTGTTTGAATGGGCGATCATACGGGATAACCAGCCGTTTTTTACCGGGAGCAGCGTGAAATATTATC
Source organism: Blautia sp. aa_0143 (assembly GCF_004167315.1). Taxonomy (NCBI): domain Bacteria; kingdom Bacillati; phylum Bacillota; class Clostridia; order Lachnospirales; family Lachnospiraceae; genus Blautia; species Blautia sp. aa_0143. Next base: position 86,567 of record NZ_RCXU01000006.1, on the reverse strand, counting down.
TGCAGAGAGGCGCAAGAAGAGAAGAAAACATGCAGTACCCAAACCCGGAGTGGGGGTATGGGAAGGTGGATCTGTATCATACCTTTGAACTGCTGACGTGAGATGATGAGAATTGGAAAAAATATGAAAAGCAGAAACAGATCATTTCCTTTGGAAAGAGTAGATGCACAAGATGCATAGATATTACATTTGGAAAAATAAAAAAAGGATACGAAAGTACTAATTTTGGAAAAAATATTCATATAGATAATTCACTTTGTATCGTGTACTATAAATATATGGAAAAATTATATAATGACACAACAGGGAGGAATTTTACTTATGGAGCTTTCAACTTTGGTAAAAATGTCAAACACTTACGGAAGCAATCCGGCCTATGTTCTGGCAGGAGGCGGTAATACTTCTGTAAAAGACGATACAACACTGTATGTAAAGGGATCCGGTACACAGCTTGCTACCATTAAGGCAGAGGAATTTGTCAAAATGGACAGAGCCCGTCTGAATGAGATCATGAAAACGGAATATCCGGCGGATGATGTGAAGCGTGAATCTGCATATCTTGCAGATGTAATGGCGGCAGTGACCGATGAGGATAAAACCAAACGTCCCAGCGTGGAAGCACTGCTCCACAATCTGTTTGCCTATACGTATGTCCTGCATGTTCATCCGACACTTATCAATGGACTGACCTGCGGAAAGGGCGCAAAGGCTCTTTGCGAAGAGCTTCTTGGAAAAGATGTACTCTGGATCGATATCTGCAAACCGGGATACACACTTGCCCGCATCTGCTTCGAGAAAATGAATGCCTATAAAGAAGAAACAGGAAAAGACGTGCAGGTTCTTCTGCTTCAGAATCACGGAATTTTTGTTGCGGCTGATACTGTAGAGGAGATCGGCGTTTTATTCGATGGTGTGATCGGAAAGCTGGAAAAGCAGGTAAAGAGAATTGCGGATGTAAGTGATGCAGTTACACCTGAAAAAGAGCAGGCAGCACAGAAGCTTTCCAGTCTGCTTGGACATGCGGTGGAAGTCGTACCGGCTGCGGAGGCGGATCATTTTGTAAAAGATAAAACTGCTGCGGCACCTCTTCTGAAGCCGTTTACTCCGGATCATATTGTATATTGCGGACCTTATCCGTTATTTGTAGAAAATATTGATGAGGCGAAAAATGCGATGGATGCATTTATGGCAGAGCATGATAAAGAGCCAAGACTGATCCTGGTACAGGGCGTTGGCGCATTTATCATGGAAGATGACAAAGGAAAGGCAGCAAAGGCACAGCTTCTGGTAAAGGATGCGATCAAGCTTGCAGTGTATGCAGAGAGCTTTGGCGGTCCGCTGCAGATGACTGATGAGATCACATATTTTATCACACACTGGGAAGCAGAAGCATATCGCAGTAAGAAATAAAAAAGAAAAATATATAGAGAGAAATAAAGAAAATGCATCGGGAACTATTAGGAAATTCCCGGTGCATTTTTTATTGAATGACGGATAAACAGTTACTCAGGACAGAGTTACGCAGCAAATGTGGATATTTTTATCCGCATTACCACAAATCTTATTTCCGATACACGAACGCCGGCAGTCCATCCTCACCAACCGGAACAGTTACAGTTCCCTGGATCAGCGGGCGGGCATAGCGGATAAAGTCTTCGGTGACATCTGAGCCGTCTTCTGTGATCCATTCCACAGGGACCGTCTTTTCTTCGTTGCAGATAACGTTGACATCCTCCAGTGTACATTTCATGGAGTACGGAGAATCACTCTGACGTTTAAATGCGATCATCTTTCCGGTTTCGCCGTTCAGGGCAGCCTGTACACCAAATTCACCGGCGAGGATGCCTTCTTGCTGGTCTGTTCCGGAGAGCATAGCTGCAGAGCAGCGCTGGCTTACATTGAGCTCTACGGAGCGGGCTTTGACACCAAGACGGCTGCGTACAAGATTCTCAAGATATTTACCGCAGCCAGCAAGCATCTTGTGACCGAAGGCGTCGGTTCCGGCAGCGCTGTCGTATTCGCAGATGAAAGTGCCGTCTTTATCATGGATTCCCTCAGATACACAGACTACGACGTTGCAGTTTTTCTCGAAGGCAGCATGAACTTTCTGGAGAAATTCTTCTACATCGAAATCGGTTTCCGGAAGATAAATGAGAAGCGGATTGTCTCCAACGTATTTCCGGGCAAGGGCAGCAGCTCCGGTGAGCCAGCCTGCGTGACGTCCCATGATCTCGATGATAGTGACGGATTTTTTCTCATAGACACAGGCGTCCAGGGTGATCTCACGGACGGTGGAGGCTACGTAGCGGGCAGCACTTCCGAATCCGGGAGTATGGTCGGTGTTTACAAGATCGTTATCAATGGTCTTCGGCTCACCGAGGATACGGATGTCGCTGCCGATCTTTTCAGCATAGCGGGAAAGCTTGCTGACGGTATCCATGGAATCGTTGCCGCCGATATAAAAGAACCAGCCGATGTTCATCTCCTCGAATTTCTGAAAAAGCTTCGGATAAACCGGATCCTCCAGGGATTCCGGAAGCTTGTAACGGCAGGAGCCAAGGTAAGCGCCGGGGGTCCAGGTAAGAGCGAGAAGCTGCTCTCCCGGAAGTGCTTCCTGGAAATCAAGGACTGTTCCGTTTAAAAATCCCTCAATGCCGTTGACCATACCATAAACATGGTCAATCTCTTCTGTATGTTTAAGTGCTTCAGATACCACACCGTAAAGACTGCTGTTGATAGCTGCGGTCGGTCCGCCGGACTGTCCTGCGATAAGGTTCTTTTTTGACATTCTGATACCTCCTGGGTGTTGTTTTTTTATATTGTAACAGAAATAGGAGAAGATAACATCTAAAAAAATCACCTTTTTTATAAAAAAATTACTCTATACAAATAATTATATCATAGTAAAATAGTAGTATAGATAGAGAAAAGAGGTGAAAAAAACGATGACAGTAAAAAAAGTACAGTTTGAGAGCATGGATGAAGTGAACCGTTTTCTTGATGTGACGGAGCATTTTCCGTTTGCAGTGGATCTGAAAAGGGGAAGCAGAACGGTAAATGGCAAATCCATTCTTGGAGTTGCATCCATTGGCCTTGGAAGAGAGATGGACTTTTGTGCACATGTGCCGGAGCTTGCGCCGGAGATCACATCCAGTCTTGGTTTTTGCATGAGGTAGGTTTAAGAGGGGAAAAAATAAATAATGGTTGATCGATGGTGAATGAGGATATCGTAAGATCGCAGAGGCGATGATCGGTATCCTCATTTTTTTATAGATGACAAATGTAAGTATTTAGAAAAAAATCTAAATACTTATTGACTGGGAAATTCGAAAATGCTATATTCTATTTAGAAATATTTCTAAATACTATCTGAAAGGAGGAAGACATACACGATGGCGTTTGCGGAAACCTTCAAGGCACTTTCGGATCCTGTGCGGAGAGAAATCCTGCAGCTTCTGAAAAACGGGAAAATGTCAGCCGGTGAGATCGGAGGACATTTTGACATGACGGGTGCAACCATATCCTATCATCTGAAAATTTTGAAGAAAGCAGATCTTGTGTGGGAAACGAAGGTGAAGAATTTCGTGTATTATGAACTGAATACCACAGTTGTAGAGGAGCTGCTTCTGTGGCTCAGTGATCTGAAAGGGGGAAAGAATGATGAAAGGTGAAGAAAGAAAAGAGTTTCTGAAGGAATATAAAATGTCCCTGATCTCCGGGAGTATCCTTACGATCTCACCGTCACTGGCAGGGATCCTGCTGTGGAACCGTCTGCCGGAGAAGATCGCAACACATTTTGATCAGCACAATGTGGCCAACGGCTGGAGCAGCAAGCCGATGGCAGTTTTTGGAATTCCATTTCTGCTTTTGCTGATCCATTTGTTTTGCGTGTTTTTTACAGCCAATGATCCAAAGAGAAAAAATATCAACAGGCGTATTTTTACCATGGTCCTGTGGCTGGTTCCGGTGGTGTCTGTGATCACCTGCATGTCAATCTATGGTCTTGCTCTGGGTATGGACATTGATATAGGTGTGATCGTGAATATCATGGTGGGGATCATGTTTATCATTCTCGGAAATTACGTTCATAAGGTGAAACAGAATTATACAGTGGGAATGAAGCTTCCCTGGACCTTGAACAGCGAGGAGAACTGGAACCGTACCAACCGTATGACAGGCTGGATACTGATCCTGTCAGGGCTGCTTTTTCTTATGAATTCGCTGCTCCTGAAAACGGAAATTGTTTTTGCGGTAATTTTGCTGGTCATCCTTGTGCCAATGATCTATTCATTTATTCTTTATAAAAAGGGAATCTGAGAAAATAATTTCGGACCGTCACTGTCAGAAAAAAGGCAGTGGCGGCTTCTTTTTTATCAAAAAATAATGTTCAAACAAAGCGGTACGTGATATGATAATGTCATACAAAAGCATTTTCTCGAACACTATAAACAGACAGCAGACAGGAGGGATCATTATGACAGAATTAAGCCGTTTTCAAAAAGATGTGGAAGTTGCTGCCACTGCTCTTGAAATGCGGGCGGAGAACGAGGATGCCAAAGAAGAGGCCATTCATCTTTACCGGAAATTCGGAAGTACCAAGCAGGAGCCGCTGCGGCTGGCAGTTGCCCTGCGGGGATATTTTCTGGAGGAAGGTGTGGAGGAAGAGGAACGCGCGCATTATGGAGCATATCTTAAGAAAAGGATCCGTCCGGCTGTGGAACGCCTGATCCTGGAAGATGACTGGGAAAAGATCGAGAAGCTTTATGAGAACGAATGGTTTGGGGAACAGGAGCTGGAGGTGTTCCTGAAACTGGCTGAAGAGTGGAGGAGACCTGCAGCGCTGATGGGACTTCTCCATTTGAAAAAAGCAAATTATGGATTTAAAGAGAAGGAATTTGAATTGTAAATAAATCTGGTGAAAAACTATAGCAATCCAATAAATTATTGCACATAATTACACGAATGAAACCACCCTATGCAGTCCTTTGGACGAATTGTTAAAAATCCTTTTGAAATAGCTGATGGTAATTCCGATGCAATCCGTATCTTTTCTTTCCTTAAAAATGCTTTGAGTTTTGACCACATCTTTTCAATCGGATTCAGATCCGGACTATACGGGGGTAAATACAGATAGGTTACTTTTGAGCTGTCCAGTAGCTGTTTCACCACTTTTGCATGATGGGAACGCATATTATCCATAACGATAATGTCTGCTTCTGAAAGCGTCGGCAGCAACTTTGTTTTCAGGTATTCTGCAAACCGCTCTGCAGTAGTTCCTCCCTGATAGACTGTATAGGCACAGTCTCCATTCAGACGTATGGAAGAAAGAACGGTTGTATTGCAGGGCGTGTTGAGTGGAGTTTTATCTACTGCTCTCCGGTTTTTCCATGCTCTGGCATAATGTCGCGTCATATTGATGTTTACTCCGCTTTCGTCCAGAAAGACCAGATGATTTATGTCTCTCTCCGACATATGTTTTTTCCAGTTTCTGCGTTTTTCCCTGACATCGGGGACGCTCCTGCTCTGAGGTATGAAGAGATTTTTTCTTGTAAGAATACCCGAGTTTAATAACTGCCTTGCGGACTGTTTCATTACAAACATGCAGACCAAGTTTATCGATGATTTCATCAATTGTGATATCTGGTTCCTGCTGAACCACCCGGTCAATATTTTGGATATCTTACGGTGTCAGGGCATGTTTACGTCCTCTCTGTGATGTTCTTGTTTTTACAGAACCTGTTTCACGCATTTGTTTTTCCAGGCGGTAAACAGTACTGGTATTCACAGAAAAACACTCTGGGATTTCTTTTGCATTGTGCGTTTTATTCCAAGCTTCAATAAGTAGTTTACGTGTTTCATCATGTAATATAATAATCACCTCTTGACTCTATCATAGTCCTGTTGTCAAGAGTGTGCAGTATTTTTTTGGAGTGCTATAGTTTGATCAGAAGGACAGGAGGCGGATTCGGTGGACCGGAATCAGGAAGAACTGGGAATACATATCCTGGAAAATGTGAGGAACGAACTGTACTACTATTTTCCATATCTGGACGGTGCTTTTGCCTGCATTTCCGGGAAGGGTTCGGAAGAGACCAGAACCATTGGAACAGACGGAGAGTTCTTCCTTTTTTCTCCGGAATATCTGCTGGAACTTTATGTGAAAAAGCCGGAGGCAGTGCGACGAGGGTATTTGCATATGTTGCTGCACTGCCTGTATCTGCATCTTTTTCGGGAAAATCAGGAAGACAGACGTTTATGGAACCTAGCCTGTGATATTGCGGTGGAACAGATCATTTCCAGAGAAAAGATCCCGGTTCTGGAGACAGGTGGAAATGAAAAAAAAATCCGGAAAAAAGTTTTCCATATGCTTGGAAACGGCGCGGATTCCGCAGAAAAGATCTGCCAGAAACTGAAAGATCAGGTATTTCCATTTCGATTGGAAGAGATGGAAGAAGCGTTCCATTTTGATGATCACTCACTATGGGATGCCTGCACAGGAGAAAAAGGAAAAAGAACAAAGGAAAAATGGAACAAGCTTCTTTCCTATACTGCCGCAAACCGTCAGGATCACCGGAAACGGCGGGGAAGTCAGAAAGGGGACCAGAAGGAAGAGGCAGGAACGGTAAGATCCGGAAGATACGATTACAAAAAATTTCTCCGTCAGTTTTCTGTGCTGCGGGAAGAGGTGGAGCTGGATACGGAAAGCTTTGATTATATTTTTTATAATTACGGGATGGAGCATTATGGAAATCTTCCGCTGATCGAGCCGCTGGAATATAAGGAAGTGAACCGTCTGGAGGAGCTGGTGATCGCCATTGATACTTCCGGCTCCTGTGATGGAGAGACTGTGCGGAGATTCCTTGGAGAAACGTATTCCATTCTCAGTGAAAAAGAGAATTTTTTCCATAAAATGAAGGTGTACCTGATCCAGTGTGACTGCTGTATCCAGGATGTTAAGGTGATCCATTCCGAGGAAGAATGGAAGGAATACAGCAAAAATATCACCATACAGGGCCGGGGCGGAACAGATTTCCGGCCGGTGTTCCGGTATGTGAAGGAGCAGCAGGAGAAAAAAGAAATCCGCAGTCTTAAGGCTCTGATCTATTTTACAGACGGGGATGGGATATATCCCGGAAGCAAACCGGATTATGAAACGGCCTTTGTATTTTTACATAAAACAGAAAAAATGGAGCTTGTTCCGCCCTGGGCGATCCGGCTTGTGGCAGAACAGGAAGGAGTGCGTTACAGAACATGAACATAAAAGAGGCAAAAGAAGAGATCAAACATACCTTACTGGCTTACAACCGGAAGGATGCAGCCGGACGCTACACATTTCCCAAACTCCGGCAGCGTCCCGTCCTGCTTATGGGGCCTCCCGGAATCGGGAAAACAGCGATCATGGAGCAGGTGGCAGAGGAATGTAATGTAGGTCTGGTAGCCTATACCATTACCCATCATACAAGACAGAGTGCGGTAGGACTGCCAAGGATCGTGACCCGGTGCTACAACGGAAAAGAGGTCAGCATCACAGAGTATACCTTAAGCGAGATCATTGCTTCTGTGTATGATTGTATGGAACGTACCGGAAAGAAGGAGGGAATCCTGTTTATCGATGAAATCAACTGTGTCTCCGAGACACTTGCGCCTACCATGCTGCAGTTCCTTCAGAACAAGACCTTCGGAAGCCACAGTGTGCCGGAAGGATGGCTGATCGCGGCAGCAGGAAATCCTCCGGAATATAATAAATCGGTCCGGGAGTTTGATATTGTAACACTGGACCGTGTGCGGAGGATGGATATCGAGGCAGATCTTGAGGTGTGGATGGAGTATGCCTGGAAAAAGGAGATCCACGGATCGATCCTGGCTTATCTCGGCATGAAAAAGGATCATTTTTATTCTGTGGAAAATACAGTGGACGGGAAATTCTTCGTGACAGCAAGAGGCTGGGAAGACCTGTCTGAGATCCTGAAGGCTTATGAGGAGCTGGGCGTGGAGATCACAGAGAATCTGGTCGGGGAGTATTTATGCAGAGAGGAGATCGCAAGAAGCTTTTTTGCCAGCTATCAGCTGTACCGGAAGTACGGAGAGGACTATGGCCTGGAACGTCTGCTTTCCGGAGAGATGCCGGAGGAGGAACAGCAGAAAAAGGTAAAAATGGCGAAGGAAGCTTCCTTTGAGGAACGCTTCCTTGTGACAGGGCTTCTGCTTGACGGTCTGAACGGAGGTTTTCTGACCTATGAGAAGATGGATGGTGAGACAGGTGCTGTTTATCAGGAACTTCTGCATCTGAAAGCTTTTCTTCAGGATAAAAAGGACATGACAGCGCTGGATGAATTTACAGATATGAAGAAGAAAAGTCTGGCTGTCCGTCTGGAGGCGGAGCTTCTTACCGCAGATCAGCAGACTACAGAAGAGCTTGTGATCCGCACTCTGGAGGAATTCAGCCTTACTATCCGAAAGGAGCATATCACAGAAACAGAGGCTGGCTTTGAACGGATCCGGCAGCTGTTTACGGAAATGGCGGAGAAGAGAAAGGCCTGTGCGAAAAAGATCAGCGGGGAGCTGGAACAGGCATTTGCATTTATGAAGGAATGCTTCGGGGACGGACAGGAAACGGTGCTTTTTGTCACCGGACTGACCCGGAACAGCCATGCGGCGGCCTTTATCCGAGAGTATGGCTGTGATCCTTATTTTGCCTGCAGTGAGAAGCTTCTTTACCGGAAACAGGAGAAAAAGCTTCAGGAGGAATGTGCATCACTATTAGAAATATGAATGATCCCTTAACGAATACTTATGACTGAAAGGGGCCTGATATCTTGACAGGAGGGCTTGTGAGGTGATACGGTAACGGTGTCGAAAACAAAAATCAAATAACCGAATGATGAGGTGTGAGAACATGCAGGAATTAAAACCAATCAAAGAAGGTAAAGTACGTGAGATCTATGACAATGGAGACAGTCTGATCATGGTTGCAACAGACCGTATCAGCTGCTTTGACGTAATTCTGAATAACGAAGTTACAAAGAAAGGTGCTGTACTGACCCAGATGTCCAAATTCTGGTTTGACATGACTGAGGACATTCTTCCGAACCACATGATCTCTGTAGATACCAAGGATATGCCGGAGTTTTTCCAGCAGGAGAAATTCGAAGGAAAATCCATGATGTGCCGTAAACTGAACATGCTTCCGATCGAGTGTATCGTACGTGGATATATCACAGGAAGCGGCTGGGCAAGCTATAAGGAGAACGGCACTGTATGCGGCATCAAGCTTCCGGAGGGACTGAAGGAATCCGACAAGCTGCCTGAGCCGATCTACACACCATCTACCAAGGCTGAGATCGGTGATCACGATGAGAATATTTCCTTTGAGCAGAGTATCGATCATCTTGAGAAATACTTCCCAGGAAAAGGACGCGAGTATGCAGAAAAGCTTCGTGACAACACCATTGCTCTTTACAAAAAATGTGCAGAGTATGCACTCAGCAAGGGAATCATCATTGCAGATACAAAATTCGAGTTTGGTCTTGATGAGGACGGAAACATGGTTATCGGTGATGAGATGCTGACACCGGACAGCTCCCGTTTCTGGCCGGCAGAAGGCTATGAACCAGGACATGGTCAGCCATCCTTTGACAAACAGTTTGCACGTGACTGGCTGAAAGCCAATCCGGACAACGACTGGACACTTCCGCAGGAGATCGTTGACAAGACTATTGAGAAATATCTCCAGGCATACAAAATGCTTACAGGAAAAGAACTGGCCTGAAAAATAACAGCAGCTCTGAAATAGAATATACCTTACAAGCCGCTTCGGATGCCCATTCCGAGGCGGCTTCTTTCTGTATAAAACAGGACAAAAACAAAACGGTTGCAAGAAAACGGAGGGATATTTATAATAAATACAGAAACCAGATGATCCTGACAGATTTAAAGGAGTGTGATTATGAGCAGGAAAAACAAGGTGAAAAAGAAAAAAACAGTTGGAGATCATATTCTGACGATCGTTCTGATCGTGGCAATCTGTATTTTCTGTTATGCAGCTTTTAACCTTTATCATATTTATACAGAATATAAAAAAGGAACCGATGAATATAACAGCATTTCCGAAATGGCAGTGACAGAACGTGATCCGGACCAGGTGGAAGAGATAGATCAGCCGGATGAACAGCCTGTAGCACCTGTGAGCATTGATTTTGATTCTCTCAGGAGTATCAATGAGGATGTGATCGGCTGGATCTATATGGAAGCATTGCCTGAGATCAGTTATCCGGTGGTACAGGGAGAGGATAATAATTTTTATCTGCACCAGACATATGAGAAAAATTATAATTTTGCGGGAACGATCTTTATTGATTATGAGAACAAAAGAGATTTCAGCGATTGTAATACCCTGGTGTACGGACACAACATGAAGAATGGTTCCATGTTTGGAATGCTGAAAAAGTACAGAGCGGATGAGACGCTTTATAATACCAGCAAATATTTCTGGATCCTCACACCGGAAAAAGATTACCGGTATGAGATCATTGCAGCGTATACGACTTCTGTAAACAGCGATACGTATACCTTATTTAAAGGACCTGGCAAAGAGTTTCTGGAATATGAGAAAAAAATGTTCCAGAATTCGGAGATCAGAACAGATGCCACTGCAAGTGAAGCCAATGTGAAGGATAAGATCGTTACATTATCAACCTGTACCGGCAATCAGGCAACACGTTTTGTGGTACAGGGAAAAAGAGTGAATGCGGTGAACCCACAGTAGAGCTTTTGCGGATAAGTTTGGGAGGAAATGATATGGGAAATGAGATAGAAAAATTACAAAAGATCATTGATGAGAGCAGAAATATTGTATTTTTCGGCGGCGCAGGTGTTTCAACAGAAAGCGGGATCCCGGATTTTCGAAGCCAGGACGGACTGTATAACCAGAAATATGATTACCCGCCGGAGACGATCTTAAGCCATACATTTTTTATGCGAAAACCTGAGGAATTCTTTAAATTTTACAGAGATAAGATGCTTTGTGATACTGCAAAACCGAATGCGGCACATCTTAAGCTGGCGGAGATGGAGCAAACAGGAAAGCTGAAGGCTGTGATCACTCAGAATATCGATAATCTTCACCAGATGGCAGGAAGTAAAAAGGTCCTGGAGCTCCACGGAAGCGTTTACCGAAATCATTGTATGAAATGCGGGAAATTCTATGATTTTAAATATATGAAGGAATCGAAAGGTGTTCCGCGGTGTAGCTGCGGCGGCATGATCAAGCCGGATGTGGTCCTTTATGAGGAAGGGCTGGATGACTATACGATCCAGGAATCAGTAAGAGTGATCTCGGAGGCGGAGGTGCTGATCATTGGGGGAACTTCTCTGGCGGTATATCCGGCAGCAGGCCTGATCGATTATTTCCGGGGAAATCATCTGGTGGTGATCAATAAGGCACCGACACCGAGGGATAAATATGCGGATCTTCTTATTAAAGAACCGATCGGGCAGGTGTTTTCTCAGATAAGAGTCTGAAAATATGGGAACCTGGGATGATCTGCAAATTAAAAATGAGGAGTATCAAATGGGATTAAATTATGAAGTTGGAGATATTGTCACACTGAAGAAGGCTCATCCCTGTGGCAGTAAAGAATGGGAAATCCTTCGCGTAGGAGCGGATTTCCGCCTGAAATGCAAGGGCTGCGGACATCAGATCATGGTGGCACGTAAGCTGGTTGAGAAAAATACACGAGATTTGAAAAAAATTGAAAAAAATTAAATTTATGCTTTACATCACGGGAGAGATGTGCTAGAATCAACAATCGTGATATATTTCATATCCTTGCTCTTTGACAGGCAAAGGGCCAAAAGACCATAAGGAGGTTAAGACAAGCATGAACAAGTACGAGTTAGCATTAGTTGTGAGCGCTAAGCTTGAGGACGAAGCACGTGACGCTGTAGTTGAGAAAGCAAAAGGCTACATCACACGTTACAACGGCGTGATCACAGAAGTTGAAGAATGGGGTAAGAAGAAATTAGCTTACGAGATTCAGAAAATGCATGAAGGCTTCTACTATTTTATTCAGTTTGAAGCAGATTCTCAGTGCCCGGCGGAGATCGAGAGACATGTCCGCATCATGGACAATGTATTAAGATACCTGGTTGTCAAGAAAGAGGCATAATTTTTGCAGCGGATTTTTGAAAACACCATTAAGAACCTGTTCAGTTAAGTGAAATCATAAGAGAGGTAGAACGATGAACAAAGTAATATTAATGGGACGCTTGACAAGAGATCCTGAGGTAAGATATTCCGCAGGAGAAAATGCCCTGGCAATCGCCAGATATACACTGGCAGTTGATCGCAGATTCCGTCGTGACGGAGAGGCAAGTGCTGATTTTATCAGCTGTGTTTCTTTCGGACGTACAGCAGAATTTGCGGAAAAGTATTTCAGACAGGGACTGAAAATTGCAGTTACGGGACGTATCCAGACAGGAAGCTATACGAACCGTGAGGGACAGAAGGTTTATACGACAGAGGTTGTTGTTGAGGATCAGGAATTTGCTGAGAGCAAAGCATCAAGCGACAGCTATGCAGCAGCTCATCCGAGAACAGAGGCAGCACCTGCAACGTCTATGCCGAGTCCGAGCGCAGCAAGCGCCGACGGCTTCATGAACATTCCAGATGGAATTGATGAGGAGCTGCCGTTCAATTAGAACATCTGATCAAGACAGATGAGACGAATAAGATAGGAGGAAACAATCATGGCTTACAATAGAGGCGAGAGACCAGATTCTCCGATGAAGAGAAGAGGCGGACGCAGAAGAAAAAAAGTTTGTGTATTCTGCGGTAAAGAGAATAACGAGATCGATTACAAGGATGTAGCAAAGTTAAGAAAGTATGTTTCCGAGAGAGGTAAAATTCTCCCGAGAAGAATTACAGGTAACTGTGCGAAACATCAGAGAGCACTGACAGTTGCTGTTAAGAGAGCACGTCATATGTCCCTGATGCCATACGTTCAGGACTAATTCTGATCTTATACGGGGTCGTTGCGAAACAGATGAGCAGTCATCTGGAGGCAGCGGCCCTGTTTTTTTTATGAGCAAAACAGATTTTATCATTGCTATGGAATTATAATAAGGAATCTGGTATAATGTTAAATAACTTATGGGTTAAATTACATTAAGAACAGGAAAAAGCAATGAACAACAAAGTTAAATTCAAGGGGCCTATGAAACACTTCATGCGCTGGCCGCTGTACCTTTCGGTCCTGGTCGTGCTGCTGGACCTGCTGGTGTTTATTGTAAGTGTAAAGGCCGGAATTCTGGTGTCTGTAGGTACTGTGATCTATATTTTTATCGCAGTACAGCTTTTTCGATATCACAAACCGCTGATCATCAATGATATGATCGCATTTGCCAATCAGTATGATGTGGTAGAAAAGCGGATGCTGGAAGAACTGGCGCTTCCTTATGCCATTATGGATATGGAAGGCCGCATGATCTGGTCCAACCGTATTTTTTCAGAGATCACGGGGAGAGATCAGTTTTATAAAAAAAATATCAGCACAGTTTTCCCGGATATTACTCCGGACAAGCTTCCTGTAGCCGATGAACCGGAAATTTCTGAGATGAGTATACATTTCGGGGATCGGATCTATCGGGTTTCCATGCAGCGGGTGACTATGGGTGAAGTAGTCAGCCATGCGGATATTCTGGAGAATATGTCCCAGAATGTCAGTCTGATCGCCATGTATCTTTATGATGAAACAGAGCTTAAGGAATACATCCAGAAAAATGAGGATAACAAGCTTGTTGTAGCACTGGCTTATCTGGATAATTATGAAGAAGCACTGGAGAGCGTGGAGGATGTGAGAAGATCTCTGCTTATCGCACTGATCGACCGAAAGATCACCAAGTATTTTTCCAACTTTGACGGCCTTGTGAAGAAACTGGAGAAAGATAAATATCTTCTGATCATGCGCCAGAGTTCACTGGAAACACTGAAGGAACAGCGTTTTCATATCCTGGATGAGGTTAAGACGGTTAACATCGGAAATGAAATGGCTGTGACATTAAGTATCGGAATCGGTCTGAATGCTTCTACGTATATCCAGAATTACGAATATGCCAGAATTGCCATTGAGATGGCACTGGGCCGTGGCGGTGATCAGGTAGTGATCAAAAATGAAAATAATATTACCTACATTGGCGGCAAGGCACAGCAGATGGAGAAATCAACCCGAGTGAAGGCACGAGTGAAGGCTCAGGCTCTGAAGGAATTTATGAGCACCAAGGATCGAGTGGTGGTTATGGGACACAAGATCACAGATGTGGATGCTCTGGGAGCTGGGATCGGTATTTACCGTGCCGGTAAGACTCTTGGTAAGCCGGTGCATATTGTGATCAATGATCCGACCACATCCATTCGGCCGCTGATGAGTGGATTTATGGAGAATCCGGATTATGAGCCGTCCATGTTTGTGGACAGTAATCAGGCCAAAGAACTGGTGGATAACAATACGGTAGTAATTGTGGTGGATACCAACAAGCCAAGCTATACCGAATGCCAGGATCTTCTCTATATGACAAAGACCATTGTGGTATTGGATCATCACCGCCGCGGCAGCGAGGTGATCCAGAATGCAGTTCTGTCCTATGTGGAGCCATATGCATCCTCAAGCTGCGAGATGATCGCAGAGATCCTGCAGTATTTTGCAGACGGGCTGAAGCTTCGCAGTATTGAGGCGGACTGTATTTATGCGGGTATCATGATTGATACCAACAACTTTACAACAAGAGCGGGTGTGCGTACCTTTGAGGCAGCAGCATTCCTGCGCAGATGCGGAGCAGATGTGACACGTGTACGTAAGATGCTCCGGGATAATATTGATTCCTATAAGGCGAGAGCGGAGGCAGTTCGTACTGCGGAGATCTACAGAGATTATTTTGCCATTGCAAGATGTCCGAGTGAAGGTCTGGAAAGTCCTACCGTTGTAGGAGCACAGGCGGCCAATGAGCTGCTCAATATCGCAGGAGTCAAGGCATCTTTTGTTCTTACCAGCTATAATAATGAGGTTTACATCAGTGCCAGAGCCATTGATGAAGTGAATGTACAGGTCATGATGGAACGGATGGGCGGCGGCGGACATCTGAATATTGCCGGTGCACAGGTGAAAGACACCATGGATGAGACCGAAAGAATGCTGAAAGAAATTATAGACCAGTTATATCAGGAAGGGGACAAATAGAAATGAAAGTAATTCTTCTGGAAGATGTTAAATCCCTGGGTAAAAAGGGACAGATCGTAAATGTAAGTGACGGATATGCAAGAAACATGATCCTGCCAAAAAAGCTTGGTGTTGAAGCTACATCCAAGAATCTCAATGACCTGAAACTCCGTAAGGCAAATGAAGAAAAGGTTGCACAGGAAAATCTGGACGCTGCCAAGGCATTTGCAGAGGAGCTTTCCACAAAGGAGGTTATCCTTACTCTGAAGGTAGGTGAAGGCGGAAGAACATTCGGTTCTGTATCCTCAAAAGAAATCTCAGAGGCAGCCAAAAAACAACTGAATCTTGATATCGATAAGAAAAAGCTCCAGATGGAGAATCCGATCCGTAACCTGGGTGTTACCAATGTTCCGGTACGACTTCATCCGAAGGTAACCGGAAGTCTCAAAGTCTGGGTAAAAGAGGCGTAATCAATGGAAGAAGCACTGATCAAGAGGATTCTGCCTCACAGCATTGAGGCAGAGCAGTCAGTGATCGGATCCATGATCCTGGATCGTGATGCGATCCTGGTGGCTTCCGAGATCCTGACCAGTGATGATTTTTATCAAAAACAATACGGCATCATTTTTGATGCCATGGTGGAGCTCTGTAATGAAGGACAGCCGGTAGATCTGATCACTCTGCAGAATCGTCTCAAGGAGAAAGAGCTTCCGCCGGACATCAGCAGTATGGAATATGTCCGTGATCTGATCGCAGCAGTTCCTACATCAGCCAATGTGAAATACTATGCCAATATCGTAAGCGAAAAGGCAGTTCTCCGTCGGCTGATACGGACTACGGAAGAAGTTGCCAATGCCTGTTATCTGGAAAAGGACAGTACGGAAACCATACTTGAGGAATCCGAGAAAAAGCTGTTTAATATTTTGCAGAGAACAAATGGCAGCGATTATGTGCCGATCCAGCAGGTTGTGTTGAATGCAGTCAGCAATATTGAGAAGGCTTCCAAGCTGAAGGGCTCCGTTACCGGGATTCCGACCGGATTTGTGGATCTGGATTATAAGACTTCCGGTATGCACGCATCCGATCTTGTACTGATCGCAGCTCGACCTTCCATGGGAAAAACTGCCTTTGTATTGAATATTGCCCAGTATATGGCGTTTCGTAAAGATGTGACCGTGGCTATTTTCAGTCTGGAGATGTCCAAGGAGCAGCTGGTAAACCGTCTTCTTGCTATGGAATCTCACGTGGATTCCCAGAATCTCCGTACCGGAAATCTGAAAGATGAGGACTGGACGAAGCTGGTAGAAGGAGCGGATATTATCGGTGGCTCCAATCTTATTATTGATGATACACCTGGAATCTCCATTGCGGAGCTTCGTTCCAAATGCAGAAAATATAAGCTTGAGCATAATCTGGGGATCATCATGATCGATTATCTTCAGCTGATGAGCGGAAGTGGAAAATCGGATTCCAGACAGCAGGAAATTTCAGATATTTCACGATCGCTGAAAGCGTTGGCAAGAGAGATCGATGTACCGGTAATTGCGTTATCACAGCTTAGCCGTGCAGTGGAACAGAGACCGGATCACAGGCCGATGCTTTCGGATCTTCGAGAGTCCGGAGCTATTGAGCAGGATGCGGATGTGGTCATGTTTATCTATCGAGATGATTATTATCACAAAGATACCGAGAAGAAAGACATTGCGGAAATTATCATAGCCAAGCAGAGAAACGGTCCTATCGGAACTGTGGAGCTGGTATGGCTGCCGAGATATACCCAGTTTGTAAATATGAAAAAATAGAGCCGTGCAGACGGTAAATGAAAGGCTGTCAGGATGAAAGCTTATAGTTATCCTGATGGCCTTTTGTATTTTTGGCTGTGTGATCGTGGAGTTCAGGATGCTATGGATATAGGCAAAGAGTCATATTTGGTAAAATTATGTCAACCGATTATTCTTGCTATTTCCTGATCTCAGGGGTTATACTGTAGACAGCAGCAGTGAATCTCTATATAAGGGGGCGTTCACAATGGAAAAAAGATATACAGTCAGACAGGCCGTAACACTGACCGGAGTGAAATCTTATGTCCTGCGTTACTGGGAGGAAGAACTGGAGCTTCGGATCGGACGCAATGAACTGGGACATCGCTATTATACACCGTTTGATATCCAGCTTTTTCTTAAAATAAATGAGCTGAAAAGTAAAGGACTTCAGTTGAAAGCAATCCGTACACTGATCCCACCGGAGGCAAGAAAGGCAGATACACCGGATTTTTCAGAATCTGGTATCAGGATCCTGGATGGAGAAGCTGTTGAGCTTGAAGATATCCCAATGAAAAAAACGGGATCTGAAAAGGAGTTCATGGAAAAAACGGAATCCGGGAATACAGAGAAGTGCGAGGCAGATAATGATAAGATACTGGAGTTTCAGGAAATCATGGAACGCCTGATCCGTGAGGAAATGCAGAGAAAGAAAGAAGGAGAGTACCGGTGTCGTTCTCTGGATGAAGCGATCCGCAGGCAGCAGCAGGCAAGAAGAGAAGCGGCAGCTTCCTGTGAGGGAAAAAAGAATAAAAAAAACAGAAAAGGCTGCCGGTAAACCGGCAGCCTCATTCATTATAGCAGCTTATCAAGCTAATGATGCATTACTCAGCAGAGATAGCACCAACTGGACAGGCCTCAGCGCATGTTCCGCAGTCAACACAAGCGTCTGCGTCGATTACATAATGCTCGTCTCCCTGAGAAATAGCCTCGTTCGGGCACTCACCCTCACATGTTCCACAGCTAACGCACTCGTCAGAAATTACATATGCCATAATTGATATCCTCCTTTTAAATTGTGTATTATATGTATCCCCTACCAGGGATTCTATTCCCATTCTAATATATCTGCATAAAGAATACAAGTATAAATTTATAAACAAAACTGAAAATTCGTAACCCGTTGATTCCATTCAGGATTCGTATTATAATAGCAGAACGGAATGAAAATATTTCGATAAAACAGTAAAGGAGAATACAATCATGGCAAAAGTTACAAAGAGCATGCTGATCGGAGAACTGCTCACTGTAGACCCGAATATCGCACCGATCCTGATGAGAGCAGGAATGCATTGTCTTGGCTGCCCGTCTTCACAGATGGAATCTCTGGAAGAAGCAGCAATGGTCCATGGCTTGGACGCAGATGTCCTCGTAGCTCAGATCAATGATTTTCTTGGTGAGTAATAAACAGAAGTTTTTTTGCTGAAACAAAAGGACCGCTGTCGGGAAATGCAGATCATATGGATCGCATTCCGACAGCGGTTTGTTTGTCTGTAGGATATTTGGTTTGTCAGATATTCAGAAGCTTCTGAAGTGCATGATCAGCGATCAGTGCACAGTGCTCTCTGAGGTAGGCTTCACCGGCTGGTGTGAATGCGCGGCCGATGCCATACTCGGAAAGGATATTGCAGACCTTGTTAAATTCTTCTGGTGTACAGTCTGACTGATGAAGTACCAGCTGATAGACACCGTCTTCTCCTTCACGATAGAGAGTATTATCACCGGTAAAGAAACCATTCATACCATGAGATGCGGCAATAACATCATCCAGCCCCGGGAAAGAGTACAGGCGTATAAGCTTTACAGAACTCTCAGCCGGCTGCTGTGATGCATCCGGAGTTTCTGTTGCCTGAGAGGCGGAAGTTTCCGCCCTTTTTTCTTCCGGTTTCTGTGAAAGATCCTTAAGCTTGGATTCACAGAGCTTCTGGAAGATATCGATGATATTGTCAGCGCCATCGATCTCTACGGTATCGGAAGGTTTGTTGCCCTTGAAGGGTGCAAATTTGGAAAAACGTGTATCCAGTTCTTCAGGATCTTCCACTTTAGTGATAATGAGGATAATACTTTCGGCATTGACAGGAATAGCCTCGATCATCAGAGGAATATTATCTGCTTCAAAACCAAATTGTATCTGTGCCTGCTGCATCATATCACGAAAGAGACGTTTGGCTTTTTCGGTACCGTATGCAAGTTCGCTGATACGGATCTGATGACTGTCCAGATCTTCTTTCGTCAGGGTACAGCGGATCTGATTTTCATTGATTTTTTCTATTTTCATATGATCACATCCTATAGGTAAATAAATTTAATCTTTTACATACTGTATTATATAACAGTTATACACAAGATGTAAAGATGTAGAAACCGGAGAAAAAAGAAAATTTCTGATTCTTTTATAAAAGACTTGCATCTGAAGAGAAATCAGGTATAATGAAAAGCAGAAAAGCTGTCTCCTCCCGGAAGTAAGAAGACAGTAACGATAACTTAAAGTCATATTTTTCTGAAGATAAGGATTCTGTGTGAAATTCATCGGCGAGTCTGTCGGTACACAGAGAAATTTCCCCCCATTTTATTATTTATATTTTATTACAAGTATCATCCTAACAGGGAAGGTGCAGCTTTTCGAGAACCATTGCTGGTGTTTTCTGAAAATCTAACCAGGAAAGGAGGTCGGGATACGCCAAATATATCACAGGAAAAAAAGAAATCCGCAAAACCCCTTCGAAGGGAACTGGAGCTTTATCGTGAGAACGGAGTTTCTCTTTATCTCAATGGAGCACCAAGCACTCCGAAAAAAATCGCAAAAGCCTGTCAGATTGCGGAAAACGGGGTCTATATGCGGGATTATACGGAAGATGAAGACGGCCATATCGCCTGTGTAAGCTTTGATCTTATTCGCAAAGAATGACCGTACATAAGAAAAAACGGTTCCCCGAATAACGATCATCCCCTGCACTCATGCATACCATGCGGGGAACCGAAATTCTAAAGAAATTGTGAAAAATTATTAAAAGTCGATTTTTATAACGAAATGTAGACAAGATATGTTATAATAAAGCAAATTATGACATTTTATACCGAAAGGAAAAAAACATGATAAAAAAACACATACCGGTCCTTGTGGTAGGTCTGCTGATCGTTCTGGTCGCTCTTGCCGGAGGGACTGTTTACGGGATCAATAAGCTTATACCAAGCAGGAAACAAATGGATCTGACAGAATACTACGGCCAGAATGCAGACGGTGAGGCTGCGTTGATACTTGGAACTGAGAAACTGGAAGAGAAGGCACTTATCTCAGGAGAAGATGTATATCTTCCGCTGGATGTAGTGAACGGATATTTGAATCAGAGATATTACTGGGATAGCGAAAACAAGAAGATACTGTATGCAACACCATCCAGTCTCACAGAGGAACCGGCTTTAGATAAGGCAGACGGAAACGTGTGGCTGAAGGATGACACGGTTTATCTGAAACTGGATTATGTAAAAAAGTATACAGATATCGATTCTTATATAGAGCAGGATCCTGCAAGGATTGCGATACAGTACAAATTTACCAATGTGGAGACCGTGACCACGAAGAAAGATACCGTGATCCGTTACCGGGGCGGGATCAAGGCGCCGATCCTTTCCAAACTGGCGAAGAATACAGTTCTCCGGCTGATGAATGAAGGAGAGGACTGGGATCAGGTGGCAACCGATGACGGTTACATCGGTTATGTTCAGAAGAAAAAAGTAAGTGCTGTGGATACAACGGATTATGAAAGGGATTTTAAAACAGAGTCCTATACATATCTTACCATGGATGAACCGGTGAACCTGGCATGGCACCAGGTTACCAGCACAGATGCAAACAGCTATTTCGCAGATGCGGTACAGAATATGACAGGCGTGAATGTGATCTCTCCAACCTGGTTTTCTGTAACAGATAACTCCGGAAATATTTCAAGTCTTGCATCTGGGGAGTATGTGATGCAGGCACATGAAAAAGGACTGAAGGTATGGGGACTGGTGGATAATTTTAATGAGAACATGAATACCAAAGAAGTTCTTTCAAAAACCAGTTCAAGGCAGAATCTGGAGAATCGGCTGATCACTTATGCACTGAAAGTAGGAATGGATGGAATCAATGTTGATTTTGAATCTTTGAGCGAAGGAGTAGGAATCCATTTCCTTCAGTTTTTAAGAGAGCTTTCTATCCAGTGTCACGCCAATAATTTGGTACTGTCTGTAGATAATCCGGTTCCGGAAGATTTTACCAGTCATTATGACCGTGCGGAGCAGGGCAAGGTTGTGGATTATGTGATCATTATGGGCTATGATGAGCATTACGTAGGCTCCGATGCCGGTTCTGTGGCATCTCTGCCATGGGTAGAACAGGGGGTTAAGGATACGCTTTCAGAAGTAGCGGCTCAACGGACGATCCTTGCGATTCCGTTCTACACAAGGCTCTGGAAGACTACAGATGGCGGTGCACTGACAAGTGAGGCCATCGGTATGGATCAGGCACAGCAGACGATCAGTGATAACGGAGCAGAAACATACTGGGACAAGAAGACAAGTCAGAATTATGGAACCTATGAAGGGGACGGTGCCACATACCAGATCTGGCTGGAGGACTCTAAGTCTATTGCGGAAAAGGTTAAACTGATCAAAAAATATAAACTGGCAGGTGTGGCAGAGTGGAAGCTTGGATTCGAGAACAGCGGGATCTGGAGCGTGATCACAGAAAACCTGTCATAAACAGAAGAAAACATTGTGATCTTCACAATGCTAAAAACACTCCCGGCAACATATATTAAAATAAATATGCCGGGGGTGTTTTGCGTTGAAAAAACATTTCATAGAATTGGCAATGGCAGTTCTTATGCTGGTCTGTTTTTATATTCTGTCATGGGAAGCGGCAGAAACTGCAGGCAGACTTATAGATGTATCCGGAAATATAAAAGCAGATCAGGTGATCCTGGTGGATGCCGGTCATGGCGGTGTGGATTCCGGAATGGTGGGAATCGGTGGACTGAAGGAAAAAGGAATCAATCTGGATATTGCCATGAAGCTAAAAACGATCCTGGAAAAAAAAGGCCTTGCCGTAGTAATGACCCGGGAAGAAGATAAAGGTCTTTATGAAAATGGTACAAAAAATATGAAAGCACAGGATCTGCAGAATCGTATTGAACAGATCCGGAAATATGAACCGGTGCTTTCTGTGAGTATCCACCAGAACAGCTACAGTGATCCCGGAGTAAAAGGTCCGCAGGTATTTTATTATGAGGATTCGGAAGGCGGAAAAGAACTGGCACTTGCGATCCAGGAAAACATGAACCGGAAGCTTTCCATTGCACGGCCGCGGGTGGCAAAAGAAAACAGAACCTATTATCTTCTGAAGAGAAGTCCGGGTGTGATCAATATCGTAGAATGTGGATTTCTTACAAATCCGGAGGAAGCTGCCCTGCTTCAGACAGAGAAGTATCAGAGAAAGGTAGCAGAGGCTGTGGCTGATGGAATCGTTACATATCTGAAAAAACAGAAGGAAAACGAAAATAATTGAAAAAAATGTGAATAGCCTTTTCATAGGAAGGTGATTCTGCTATACTTTACGTGAATTAAGGAGAATCCTATGCTTGGAATCATTTATCTTATATTATGTATGTTAACAGGAATGGAAATGGCAGGATGTCTGTTTCCGCGTCAAACAACTGAAAGAGGAAACAGGATATGGGTGGTCCTGCCGGCAGCGTTTGGGATGGGAATCCTGATGCTGACCTGGGCAGTCTATATTCTTTCCTGGATGTTCAGCATATGCGCGGGGGCAGAGCATCCTCTTTTTTATGGAAATCTGATCGTATTTCTGGTAGATATCCTGCTGCTTTCGGGAATCTTCCGGTGGAAAAAGAAAAAACAGCAAAAAATGTTTGTGATATCCGAACGGATGATCAGCAGAAAATGGATCCTGAAAAAAGAGCTTCTGCTTTTTGGCATTTTGACGGTTTTTGTGACCTGGATGATGTTTTACGTTTTCCATATGAAAGACGGCATTCTGTACTCCGGCTTTTCGGTATACGGAGATTATGCACCCCACACGGCAATGATGCGATCTTTTTCAAGGGGAAATAATTTTCCTACCCAGTATCCGCATTATGGCGGGCAGGATGTGAAATATCATTTTATGTTCCAGTTCCTTGTAGGAAATCTGGAGTATCTGGGCCTCCGTCTTGATCTGGGATATAATCTGGTAAGCATCCTGTCTCTGGCGGGATTTCTTATGGTGCTTTACGGGATCAGCTACCGGATGTTCAAAAGCTTCTGGGCAGGGGCAGCTGCCATTGTTTTCTTTTTTTTCCGCAGCGGAACAGCGTTCTGGCATTATCTGTGGGAACATCTTCAGGCGGGGGACCTTGTACGGACGCTGGAAGAAAATACGGCGTTTATCGGTTATACTACCAATGAAAACTGGGGATTATGGAATTTCAATGTATATCTGAACCAGCGTCATCTGGCTTTCGGCCTTCTGATGGCAGCTGTAGCGGTATGGACCTTTATGGATTGGGTGGAAGCCGGATGCAGTCACAAGGAGCATGGATTTTTGTGGGTCCGTAACCGTTTTTTTACAAAAAAAGCCTGGATCTGCAGAAATGTGGATACGGCGATTCTTCTGGGACTGTTTCTGGGATTAACTGCCTTCTGGAACGGAGCTGCGCTGATCGGCGGACTTCTGATCCTTGCCGGACTGGCAGTGTTTTCTGACGGTAAGCTGGATTATGTGATCTGTGCCGGATTGGCAGTGCTTTTTTCGGAACTGCAGTCGAAGATCTTTGTGTCGGGAAGTGTTATGAGTCCATCCTTTTACTGGGGCTTTCTGGCAGACAATAAAAGCATTTCCGGTGTACTCTGGTATCTGGTGGAGATCAGTGGATTTTTCTTTGTGGGAATGATCGTGGCAGCAGTATTTCTGAAGAGAGGTCAGCGGGCAGTGCTGATGGGCTGTTTGCTTCCAATGGCATTTGCATTTCTGGTATCTCTGACTCCGGACATCAATGTCAATCATAAATATGTGATGATTTCCTATGCCTTTGTGACAGTTTTCTGGGGCTGGATCGTAAGATGTGTTTTCCTTGCAGGGAAAAACAGCTGGAAGAAATGGGCCGGTCGCGCAGCGGCAGCGGTCCTTTGTATCTGTCTTAGTGCAACGGGGATCTATGATTACGTGATCATCTTAAGAGACAACGATTCCGCACACAGGATGACTGTAAATATGGAAAGCAGCCTGACGGACTGGCTCAGTGCAAATCTTAAGAAAAATGATCTTCTGCTGACACCGGAATATACCATGAACGAGGTCACTATGTCCGGTGCCATGCTGTATTGCGGATGGCCTTATTATGCATGGTCTGCAGGGTACGATACGAGCTATCGTGCCGGCCAGGCAGTGCTCATATATACCACGGATGATCCGGAGCTACTGAAAGCTACCGTAAAACAGGAAAAGATCACATATATCCTGTTTGAGGAGGATATGGAATTTGAACAGCAGGAATGTCGTGAGGATATCATCAGGGAGACATATCCACTGGTGTATACCTCAGAGGATGGGAGAATAAGAATCTATGAAACATGACAGCTTATATATCATTATGCCGGCATATAATGAAGAAAAAAATATCGGGACCGTGATCGAGCAATGGTATCCGGTAGTGGAGAGAATCGGCGGGGACAGCCGCCTGGTGATCCTGAATGATGGCAGCAAAGATGCGACCTACAAAAAAATACAGAATTATCAGAAAAATCATGACCGTCTTATCGGAATCGATAAACCGAATGAAGGACATGGAGGAACAATACTCAGGGGATATCGTTACGCAGTAGAAAAAGGTGCCGATTATATTTTTCAGACGGATTCAGACGGCCAGACACTTCCGGAGGAATTCTGGCAGTTCTGGGAAAAACGTCAAAAGTGCGGGCTTCTTATCGGTTATCGGCAGAAGAGAGAGGATGGGCTTTCCAGGATTTTTGTGACAAGAATACTGCGGCTTGTGCTTTTTCTTATTTTTGGAACCTGGGTAAAAGATGCAAATACGCCATATCGGCTGATGGATGGAAAACAGCTCGCCAAAGTACTGAAGCGTATCCCAAGCGGATTTTTCCTTTCCAATGTGCTGATGACCGTGATCTATGAAAAACATCATCTTTATGTGGAATATATCCCCATCACATTCCGACCGAGACAGGCCGGAAAAAACTCTATCAACATGAAACGGATCATAAAGATCGGAAGACAGGCATTTGCGGACTTTATCCGTCTGCGGGGCAGAATCTGATACAGGAGGGACAGAAGGATGAAAAAAAAGATCAGAGAATTATTTCCGGAGCTGACTGCAGCAGTGCTCCTGACAGTACTTTCTGCGTATCTCCTGGGAGGAGATGTATGGACATTCTGGACCTGGTGGCTGCTTGCGCTGTTTATGGGAATGGTGGCAATGCCGGTCACAGGAAGGCTTTTTGGTAGTTTTGAAGACCGGGGATGGCTTTTTTCAAAGGTACTTGCCATTGCGGTTACCGGATTTCTCACCTGGCTTCTGGTAGCGGTGGAAATCCTTCCTTTTACAGCAGCAGTGTGTGTAGGAGTATCTGTGGCTGTTGGCATTTTATGTGCTGTACTTTTTCATGTTCAGCTGAAGCATGGCATTGAATGTTATCCGTCAGGAAAGATGCAGCTGATCTTTCGGGAGGAGCTTCTGTTTTTTGGAATCTTTCTGCTGTGGACTTATCTGGCAGGATTCCGGCCGCAGGCATACGGAACAGAGAAATTTATGGATTATGGCTTCATGGAGGCCATGATGCGGAGCAAAACTCTTCCTGCACGTGATCTCTGGTATTCACAGGGAACCATCAATTATTACTATGGCGGGCAGTATTTTGCAGTATTTCTTACGAAGCTTACAGGAAGCCGAGTGGAAGTGACTTATAATCTGATGCGTACCTTTGTGGCAGCGTTTGCCTTTGTGTATCCGTTTTCCCTGGTCCGTCAGATGACGAAGGACAGGCTGTATGGACGGCTGGATGGAAAGAAGAAATATCTTCCTTCACTGGCAGGAGTTACTGCAGGCATTGCAGTATCTATCGCGGGAAATGTACATTATATCGTCTACCGTTGTGTACTGCCGCTGATCCGGAAGATACAGGGAGTGGCAGAAACAGCCAGCTACTGGTTCCCGGATGCAACTCGTTACATAGGGTATAATCCGATGAATGACAGTGATAAGACCATACATGAATTCCCATGCTATTCCTTTGTTCTGGGAGATCTTCATGCCCATGTGGTAAATGTGATGTTTGTGACATTTCTGGTGGGAATGCTCTATGCATGGCTGAAAATGATCCGAAAAAGAGGGCCTGAGCCTGAAAAACAGGAACGCAGTGTTTTCTGGCTGAGACAGCTTCTGATGCCGCATATCCTTCTGGCGTCCGTTTTTCTTGGCATGTTCCAGTGGACCAATTACTGGGATTTTGTGATCTATTTTGTAGTGACCGGTGGAGTTGTCCTGATCGCAAATATCATACGATTTGAGGGAAAGATAATCAGGATCCTGGCAGTGACGATCGTACAGGCAGTGGAGATCATAGGTCTCTCTTATCTGGTGATCCTGCCCTTTACATTGAAATTTGATACGATGGTACAGGGGGTGGCACTGGCACAGCATCATTCACTGTGGTATCAGCTTCTGATCCTCTGGGGACTTCCGGTGCTCCTTACTGTTTTGCTGATCCTGTCTGTCATCACAGAAAAAATGAAGGGACTGAAGCATAAAAGTCTTTACAGGCTGCTGGAGGCGATCACAGTTCCGGATCTTTTTGCAGTGATCATGGGCTTATGTGCTATCGGACTGGTTTTGATCCCGGAGCTTGTATATGTGCGGGATATTTATGAAAATGGAAATGCCAGAGCCAATACTATGTTCAAGCTGACGTATCAGGCATATATCCTTTTCGGAATGACAATGGGATATGGGATTTATCGTATGCTGGTGATATCCAGACAGAAGATTATCCGGATCCTTTCAGGTGTGGGGCTTTTTGTACTGCTCTGGACCGTGGGCTATTTCGGAAATGCCGTGCATTCCTGGTTTGGGGATGTCTGGAAGGTTTCGGAGTATCAGGGACTGGATGCAACTACATTTCTTGAGCAGGATTTTCCTCAGGATGCGTCGGCGATCCGCTGGCTGAAGCAGAATATCAAGGGCTCTCCTGTGGTGCTCGAGGCTAACGGGGACAGCTATACCGGATATGAGAGAGTTTCTGCATCTACGGGGCTTCCGACCGTACTGGGATGGTATGTGCATGAATGGCTCTGGAGAAATAATGTACCTGACCTCAATGAAAAAAGTGCGGACATCCAGACTATTTATACATCTACAGATGCAGAGACGGTAAAAAAACTGATCAGCCGTTATGATATTTCCTATATCTTTGTAGGAGGACAGGAAAAAGAAAAATACGGAACAGAGCTTAATGACAGTGTTCTTCAGAGTCTGGGAAGCATTGTCTTTGAAGATGATATGTCAGGAACCTACATTGTGAAAGTGGAGCAGGATTGACATTTTTTCCATAATAACGCTATAATGTAACTATTATGTAGCTATCTGTTAACGGATATGCTCAGCAGGAGATTTCTGCTGAGCAGTATACAGAAAAAAGTGACAGTTGCAGGATGGCAGCAGAGAGGAGGATATTATGAACAGAATCGACAGACTTTATATGGAAATGATCCATTATTATCAGGGGGATCCGAAGCATATCCAGCATTTTGTGAAGGTGCATGATCTTTCAAGGCTGATCGGCCAGAGTGAGGGTCTGGATGAAGATACGATGCATGTTCTGGAAGCTGCGGCTCTCGTTCATGATATCGGGATCAAAGTCGGTATGGAAAAATACGGACGCTCTGATGGAAAGACGCAGGAAGCAGAAGGTCCGGCAGCTGCCAGAGAGATGCTTACCGCACTGGGCTTTCAGGAGAGGGTGATCCGCAGAGTGGAATATCTGGTAGGACATCATCATACCTATAAGGATATTGACGGGCTGGATTATCAGATCCTTGTGGAAGCTGATTTTCTGGTTAATTATTTTGAAGATGGACTGGATAAAGAACATATAAAGAAAAGTGCAGAGAAGATCTTTAAAACAGAAACAGGTAAAAAAATAGTAAAAGACATGTTTTTCCCGGAGACTTTTCAGAAATCCGAAACCTGGGCACAGGATGCCCTTCAGGATCTGGAAGATTTTATTGAAGAGCAGGGGATTTATATCAGACAGTAAATGGAGCGTAAAATGAAAGCAGAAATAGCAGTTATGACAGCGGAGAATATAGACAGAAAGGCAATTGCCAGAGGTGGCGAGATCCTGAAAAACGGCGGGCTTGTGGCATTTCCCACAGAGACTGTATACGGCCTTGGAGGAAATGCCCTGGATCCGAAAGCATCGATGAAGATCTATGCAGCCAAGGGAAGACCTTCGGACAATCCGCTGATCGTACATATCGCAGATATCCGTGACTTGGATAAGATCGTTACGGAGGTTCCTGAAAAAGCCAGAATACTGGCTGAGAAATACTGGCCGGGTCCGCTGACAATGATCCTTCCCAAAGCAGATATCGTGCCAAAGGAAACAACCGGAGGACTGGACAGTGTGGCAGTACGTTTTCCAAGTGATCCTATCGCACAGGAGCTGATCCTTGCGGCTGGCGGATATGTGGCAGCGCCAAGTGCCAATACTTCCGGAAGACCAAGTCCTACGACAGCGGGACATGTGGCAGAGGATCTGGGAGAAGCCATTGATATGATCATTGATGGAGGACAGGTAAATATCGGTCTGGAATCTACGATCGTAGATTTTACAGAAAACATACCGGTAGTCCTGCGGCCGGGATATATTTCCCTGGAAATGCTCCGGGAAACACTTGGAGATGTAAGGATGGATAAGGGACTGATCAAACCGGACAGCAAGGTCCATCCAAAAGCACCGGGAATGAAATACCGTCATTATGCACCAAAGGCAGATCTTGCCATTGTGGAGGGGTCCACAGAGGGTGTGATCGCGGAGATCGAAAAAAGAGCCGGAGAGGCTGAGGAGAAGGGACTGACTGTGGGGATCATCGCAACAGATGAAACAAAAGGCCGATATTCACATGGAATCGTAAAGAGTATCGGAAGCCGGGAGCAGGAAGAAACCATCGCGCATCATCTGTACGAGGTCCTGCGTGATTTTGACAGCTGTAATGTAAGTGCCATTTATTCAGAGGCATTTTTTACACCAAGAATGGGACAGGCGATCATGAACCGCTTACTGAAAGCGGCTGGTCATAAAATTATCAACGTTGAGGAGGAGAAAGAAAATGATAGCACTGGGATGTGATCATGGCGGCTATGAGCTGATGCAGGAGGTAAAGAAGCATCTGAAAGAGAGAGGACTGGAGTACAAAGATTTTGGATGCAATGGTCCGGAATCTGTAGACTATCCTGTTTATGGAAAGAAAGTAGCACAGGCGATCGTGGACGGTGAGTGTGAGAAAGGAATCCTGATCTGCGGAACAGGTATCGGAATTTCCATCACTGCTAATAAATTCAAGGGAATCCGTGCTGCACTTTGTACAGATTGCTTTACTGCAGAGGCAACAAGACTTCATAACGATGCCAACATTCTGGCCATGGGCGGTCGTGTAGTAGGACCGGGGCTTGCTCTGAAGATCGTGGATACATTCCTGGATACACCATTTTCCGGGGATGAGCGTCATATCAGAAGAATCAACATGATCGAGGATTGATCGATCAGTAAGAAACCAATAGAAAAAGAGGATTCTGTATGGATAAAAAAGGACAGAAACGACAGGGATATCTTTCTTGGGATGAGTATTTTATGGGTGTTGCCATGCTTTCCGGCATGCGTTCCAAGGACCCGCATTCACAGGTTGGTGCCTGTATCGTAAGTGAAGATAACAAGATCCTGTCAATGGGGTACAATGGATTTCCAAAGGGATGCTCCGATGATGAGTTTCCCTGGGGAAGAGAAGGAGATCCGCTGGATACCAAATATCTTTATGTGACACACAGTGAGCTCAATGCCATCCTGAACTACCGGGGAGGAAGTCTGGAAGGTGCCAAGCTTTATGTGTCCCTGTTTCCCTGCAACGAATGTGCCAAGGCTATTATCCAGGCAGGGATCAGGACTATCGTATACGACTGTGATAAATATGCAGATACTCCGTCGGTGATCGCATCCAAAAAAATGCTGGATGCAGCCGGAGTCCGGTATTATAAATATAATCGGACAGACCGTGAGATCACCATTAAAGTGTAAAAGAGAACAAAAATAAGAGAAAAACAGCAGCCTGGCTCCTGATCCATCATATCATCAGGGCTTCCGCTGCTGTTTTTTATGAATGGTTAAGAATGTGCTTCGGAATGAGGATCTTCCGGTGCGGATAAGGCTGTGGGAGAGATCTTCTGTGGAAAACTTAAGCAGACTTTGAAAAGGTCACCGTCCAGATAAAGTTTAAAGGTGCCACCTTGAAGCTGGGTAAGGCTCTGTGCGATGGATAATCCAAGTCCGCTGCCTTCTGTATTTCTGGCAACATCGCCGCGGATGAAACGTTCGGTCAGTTCTTCAGCCGGAATGTTCAGAGGTTGTGCGGAAATATTTTTCAGGGTAAAGATGACTTGATCTTTTTCCAGAAGAACTTCTGCATAGACTCTTGTGTTCTCCATGGCATATTTCAGAATATTGCCGAAAAGATTTTCAAGGATACGCCACATCCGTCTGCCATCGGCATAGATCATGGCAGGAAAATCAGGCAGATGTGTCATCAGGGTCAGATGTCTGCTTTTCATCCGTTCTTCGAATTCACCCATCACCTGGTAAAGCATTTCCACAAAGTTCAGTTCCGTCATTTCCAGAGAAAGATTTCCGGTACTGGCTTTGGAAGCTTCCACTACATCTTCGGTCAGACTTTTCAGACGATGTGCCTTTGAGTCCAGGATCTCAAGATATTTCAGTGCTTCCGGATCTTTGAGGTTCAGCCTTTTCAGTAGATCAATGTAATTGATGATGGAAGTCAGTGGCGTTTTCAGATCATGGGAGACATTGGTGATCAATTCGGTTTTCATACGCTCATCTTTGAGGCTTTTTTCCACGGCAGCGTCCAGCCCGTCACCAATGCGGTTGATATACTGTGCCATTGCTTTCTGATCACCACGGAGTTCCTTTTCCGGGATCTTGTAAGTGAGCTCTCCATCGGTGATCCGTTTCAGGCCATCAAGGAGGAGTTCCCGTCCAAGAGCAATTTTGTAGACGCAGAAAAGCGCACCCAGATCCAGAAGGAATAGAAGCAAAAACATCAGGAACCATCCATCAGATGCCGCGAGCAGGGCACTGAAGAAAAATTCAAGGAACAGAAATACGCCAAGTCCCACTACCATGCGGATTCTGCTGATGGTATTCCTAGAGAAAAAATCGATCAGTTTACCGGCTTTGCAAAGACACAGACGGGGAAGCTTCAGACATTTGCGAAGCAGGCTGTTTTTCCACAGGGTGCGAGCTTTGATCCTGCGGATCAGGCTTAAATAGCCGATCCAGAACAGGCACGTGATCAGGAAAATCGTGATACCCAGGATGATCAGGGAGGAGACAAGGTTATAGGTGGAAGCTTGCATGCTCAGTCCTGCGGTCAATACACCAAGTGCCGGGATACATACGAGTCCGGCTGCTACTTCCGTATAGATCCTGTCAAAAAAGTTCAGTTCTGGCTGAGCCGTGTCTGTATTACCGCTATCGGAATTTCTTCTTCCGGTGTGGACAGTAAGCCAGATAAAATCTATGATAAAGAGCAGAAAACTGATCATGGTGATCACAGCAGCTGGGATAAATAAAGTACGGTAAGTCAGGAAATGCTGTCTGTCAGTTTTAATGGAATCCTGTACAGGAAGGCTGGTATCATCGATCCAGGCAAGAAAACTGCAGTTTTCATCGTATGTGGAATTTCGAAGGAGATCGATCCAGTTTCCTACAGAAGGGTTTGCAGCAGCAGAAAGATTCAGATTCATAAGACCATTCCGGGCATTTTTCTCATCTGTGGCAGCTTCGTTGACACTTAGGAACACGTAAGGCTTTTTGGCTGAAAAACCGGAAATATCAGTCAGGTCGGAAGTATAGGCTGCATCTGTATTTGTGAAGATTTTCTGTGAGGTGTTATCCGTATAGGCATAATGGATATTGGAATTATCACTGCTGTACTCATCCAGTGTCTGAGCAGCTTCTGTCCAGCTGGAAAAAAGATCCCGGGCATTATCCAGCTGCTCAAAGGCATCGTTCAGGTTCCCCTTGAAATTCCTGGTTTTGGATGAGGTGGAATTCATGTAATCCAGGAGGCTGTCGTAACCTTCCGGTGCACAGGGGATATCAAGGATCGGAGTGAGCATATCTGCCACATCTGTGTAAACCACGTTTCCGTTTTTGTCTGTGATGTTTTTCAAAGGTTCCTGTGACTGGATGCCGCCGTCTGCATATTCGGCGCTCAGAGCGGAAAGAATCCTCTCAGTCCAGTCTTTCTGGGAAATTCCCTCGTATTTCAGGGCACCGGAGTTGGCATTTAGCTGCAGGGTTCCGTCTTCCAGAGCTTTTTTGAAATCGGAATAGTACATATATTTTGTTTCACCCTCCGGGGTGGTAAGGCCCAGGACGATCCAGTCATCATTGGAATGGATACTCTGTGAGCTCCATTCCTTAAGATCATTGAAGGAATAGGCTAGTCCGGAGGTGTTTTTGAAGGAGAGAGAATCTCCGTTATAAAGCTCTCCGAGATCAATGTATGCATCTTCGTTTGTTTTATCTAGGATTTCTCTGGCTGAGATTCCGGACAGGATCGTGGAAGCTTTTGAGTAAAAGCTGTCAGCAAAAGCAGAGGTCTGGAAATAATCCTTTGTTTTAAGATCTTCTGCAGAGTCCATCCGGATACCTGCCTGGATCACCAGTGCCGCTGAAAAGACCATGATCAGAGGCAGGATAAGGGCAAGGACAAGAGCAGGAATGCGCATAAATGAACGTTTTTTTTCCGTATGTTTATTTTTATTCATAATACCCCTTTCTGAAGTACAGATACTTCATGGCCGGCTGGCTCACCGGCTCAGTTTTTCGATTTTATAACCCAGGCCCCAGACAACTTTCAGATAGCGGGGATCCCTGGGGTTGATCTCAATCTTTTCGCGAATGTGACGGACGTGGACGGCTACCGTGTTATCCGCGGCCAGAGCATCTTCATTCCAGATGCTCTCGTAGATCTGTGTGGTGGAAAAAACACGTCCGGGATTTTTCATGAGAAGAAGCAGGATATTATATTCGATGGGCGTCATCCGTACCGCTTCTCCATCTACCAGCACCTCTTTTTTGTCATCGTTTACCGTAAGACCTCCGGTTGTGTAGATGTGTTCCGATGCTGCCGGTGCAGCGGAGCCAAGCTGTGTGTACCGGCGCAGCTGGGATTTTACCCTGGCGATCAGCTCCAGAGGATTGAAAGGTTTGGTGATATAGTCATCTGCACCGATGTTAAGGCCAAGGATTTTGTCCGTGTCTTCAGATTTTGCGGACAGGATGATGATGGGCAGAGGATTGCTTTCCCGGATCTTGACTGTTGCCCGGATCCCGTCGAGACGGGGCATCATCACATCGATGATCAGCAGATCTACAGTTTCGCTGTTCAGGATATCCAGTGCTTCCTGTCCGTCATAGGCTTTCAGAATGTGATAGCCTTCCTGCGTAAGATAGATTTCGATAGCTTCCACGATGTCTTTGTCGTCATCGCAAACAAGTATGTTAGCCACTTTTTTGTACCTCCCTGATGTTATTAGAATAGCAGCCGGAAATTAAGACGAAAGGGGTAAATTCTTAAGATTCCATGAAATCCATTGTACTATATTAAGGATATAGTGTAAACAGAGAAAGCCTTGTTGGCAGCAGACGTGATGTGCTAAACTAGTACTAGATAACAGAAAATAACGATAGTGGAAGAAAGATCAGGAGAAAAGTGAAAGTGGAGAATGAAAATAAAATCAGCAGTATGGCAGGGAGCGCGCACTGTACGGAAGAAATTATGTCAGCTTGTGCTCTTTGTCCAAGAGAATGCCTGGCAGACCGGGGGGCAGGGAAAAAAGGCTTCTGTGGCATGGATGAGAGAATTTATCTGGCAAGGGCTGCACTTCATATGTGGGAGGAACCCTGTATCTCCGGAACAAAAGGCTCCGGGACAGTGTTCTTTTCCGGGTGTGGGCTGCGCTGCTGTTTCTGCCAGAATCATGATATTGCCATCGGGAGCAGGGGACGGGCTGTAAGTGTGGAACGGCTTGGAGAGATTTTTCTGGAACTGAAGGAAAAAGGAGCTGCAAACATCAATCTGGTAACAGGTGCACACTATGTACCACAGATCATAGAGGCACTGGATATGGCCCGGAGGAAGGGTCTGGATATTCCGGTGGTGTATAATTCCAGCGGGTATGAAAAAACAGAAACCTTGAAGCTTCTGGAAGGATATGTGGACATTTATCTTCCGGATCTGAAATATCTGGATCCGGAGCTTGCACAGAAATTTTCTAATGCGCCGGATTATGTGCAGGCTGCAAAGGCTGCAATTGGAGAGATGGTGCGTCAGACCGGGAAATGTGAGTTTGGAGAGGATGGATACATCCGGAAAGGAACCATTGTCCGTCATCTGATCCTGCCGGGACATACAGGAAATTCCATAAAGGCTTTGAGGTATCTTCATGAAACCTATGGGGAAGATATTTATATCAGTATTATGAATCAGTATACGCCGGTGAGAAAATTTGTGGAATTTAAGGAATTAAACCGGAAAGTTACAAAAAGAGAGTATGAAAAAGTTCTGGATGCTGCTGTGGATATGGGGATTCAGAATGGATTTATCCAGGAAGGAGAAACTGCTTCAGAAAGCTTTATTCCGGATTTCGATTATGAGGGAGTGGAAAAAAATACTCCATAAATGGAAGGAGGCCGGTACTTTCGTACCGGCGCGTATGAAAAAGAAAAATATTATAGAAAGTTCATCACCTTCTATGACTTATAATATACAGTAAAAATGTGAAGAAAGTGTGTCTAACATTTGAAATAAATGTGAAAAGAACAATTTATGCCACAAACATAGCAAAATATGACGAATATTTATCAGAATTTCTTCCAGGTTTCACGAAGGAAAAGGATCAGGATCGGAAATAGCTCCAGTCGGCCGGCCAGCATATCGAAAGAAAGGACCAGCTTGGACAGCGGAGAAAAGATCCCGAAGTTTCCGGTAGGACCGATCAGGGAAAGACCGGGACCCACATTGTTTAAAGTGGTGACTACGGCTGTGAAATTTGTTACAAGATCAAATTCATCAAAACTGATGATAAAGATAGATGTAGCCACGATCATCAGATAAACGATCATATAAATATTGGTGGCACGCATAACTTCGTGAGACACCGCTTTTCCGTCCATTTTGATCTTTTTTACTGCATTGGGATGCAGATAAAGATGCAGTTCCTTGCGGACGGATTTTGCAAGAAGCAGAAGACGGGAAATCTTGATTCCGCCGCCTGTACTGCCGGCACAGGCACCACAGAAGGTAAGCAGTACCAGGATCGTTCTGGATACCGCAGGCCACTGGTTAAAATCCGTAGTGGCATAACCGGTGGTGGTGATAATAGAACCAACCTGGAAAAATGCTTGTTGAAGTGCTTCCCACACATTGTCAAACAGATGTCGGACATTGAATGTGATCATCAGGGCAGAAGCGATGATCACAAAGAAGTAGCAGCGGACCTCTTCAGATTTCAATGCTTGAGAAAACTTCCTGGTGAGAAGAAGAAAATAGACATTGAAGTTTACGCCAAACAGGATCATAAAGATGGTGATGACGATCTGAATATATAAGCTGTAGCTTCCCATACTGTCGGATTTGATTCCGAACCCACCGGTTCCGGCAGTTCCAAATGCTGCACAGAGACTGTCGTAAAGAGGCATCCCCCCAAGAAGCAGGAGGATGATCAGTGCAACAGTGAGTGCAATGTAGATCTTGTACAGGATCTTGGCAGTTGACTGGACTTTTGGAAGAAGCTTTCCTACGGAAGGACCGGGGCTTTCTGCCTTCATAAGGTTCATATGATAGCCACCTGCAAGCGGAAGCAGTGTCAGGATAAATACCAGAACACCCATACCACCGATCCAGTGGGAAAAACATCTCCAGATATTGATGCTGTAAGGCATCTGTGATGGATCGGAGAGAATACTGGAACCGGTTGTAGTGAAACCGGAAACAATCTCAAAAAAAGCATCAATGGGATTCGGGATAGCCCCGCTGAGCACAAACGGCACAGCACCGACAATACTGAGGACGATCCAGCTTAAAGCAGTAGTCACAAGGCCTTCACGGGCGTAAAACGCTTTCTTGGACGGTTTGCGGCTGACCAGTGGAACACCGATGGCCAGACATGCCAGAATCGTGATCAGGAAGGCAATACCGGATTTTTCGCGGTAGATAAGGGCAGTGATGCCGGGAACCAGCATACAGACAGCCTCCACATTCATGATCCATCCCAGGATATAAATAATAATCGAATAATTCATTTGGCAGTACCTCTATTTTTCAAGTATATCTGTGATGTCGCGAAGCCCCTTGTGAGTGGTTACGATGATCACGGTATCTCCCACCTGGATCATATCCTGACCACGGGGAATGCGGATGCGGCCGTTGCGGTTCAGGCATCCCACCAGAAGATTCTTGCGGAGATTCAGCTCTGCAAGAGGGATATAAGTTACGGCAGATTCCTCACGGATCGCAAATTCCAGTGCTTCTGCATTGCCATCCAGAATATGATAAAGGGTTTCTACGTTGCTGCCGATGCTGTTCTGAGTGGCACGGACATACTGCAGGATATAATCAGCAGTGATATTTTTCGGGTAGATGACACTTCCGATATCCAGGGAGTCGATGACATCATCAAATTCCAGACGGTTGACCTTGGCAACCAGCTTGGCATCGGAGATGCTTTTGGCAAAGAGAGCAAGAAATACATTCTCCTCATCCAGATTTGTCAGAGTGACAAAGGATTCGGACTCGGAAAGTCCTTCTTCTAGCAGAAGAGAACGGTTCGTTCCGTCACCATTGATGATAGTCGCATCTGGAAGCAGTTCGCTTAAGTGCTCACAGCGGTTTTTGTTCTGCTCGATGATCTTGACACTGATCTTCATATCCAGAAGTGCATGGGCAAGATAATAGGAAATGGTTCCGCCACCTACGATGATACAGTTTTTGACCTGATTGGTCTTGAGACCGATCTTACGGAAAAATGCCGCTGCATTAAGCGGAGAGGCCAGAATGGAAACCATATCTCCGTCGTGTATAATGTGATCACCACCAGGAATGGATACATTGTCACGGCTCTCGATCGCGCAGACCAGAATATCACTTCGGAAAGCATCTGAGATCTGGGAAACGCTCATTCCGTCCAGCTTGAATTCCGGGAGAACTTTAAACTTGAGAAGTTCTACACGACCACGTGCAAAGGTGTCAATCTTGATCGCAGATGGAAAACGGAGAAGCCGTGAAATTTCCTGGGCAGCGGCAAACTCCGGGTTAATGATCATGGTAACACCAAGACGTTCTTTGATGAATCCGATTTCTTTTTCATAAATGGGGTTACGGACGCGGGCGATAGTCTGGCAGTGGTTGGCCTTCTGCGCGATCAGACAGCAGAGAAGGTTCAGCTCGTCAGAAGCGGTAACTGCGATCAGGATATCTGCAGTATCAACACCTGCCTCCATTAAAGTATTGATGCTGGCACCATTACCGACGATTCCCATAGCGTCGATATTTTCGCAGAGATCATTGATCTTGTCGGCAATAACGTCGACAAGAGTGATATCAATATCCTCTGCCTGAAGCTGCTCTGCAAGATTTCTACCGACTTTTCCGCAGCCTACAATAATTACCTGCATAATTTCCTCCTTCAATAGCCGGTCAGGGCTACAAATCATAAGTAAAAGCGCCCATCCGTGTAAAGATAGGCAAGGATATTATAGCACTGTATATCTGATTTTTAAACAGTAATATTTTCCTGTATATATAGAAAAAAATGGCAGAAAGATAGATATATGTGAAGGAAAGTGAACATTCCTGTTTTCACAAGTTTAAAAAACCGTCATAAAATATAGCGTGATCATGAATGAAAGGATTTCGATTATGGACCGATTTCAGATGAATCGTTCGGGCTGCCGGCCATATCAGTATACCTGTGGGATGAATAGCGGGATGGCAGGCCGGACGGATCGATCATTTTCTGATATGGCAAAACAGGTTCCTGCAATGGCGTATGTGCCATACCAGGAATTTGCGCCTACCTTTGAGTTGAAAAAAGCTCTTCAGGTCGGAACTATCTTTCCTGAGCTTTGCAAGCCGTTCTGCGGCAGGAGAGGAGGAAGTCGATGATGTCCGGAAATTGTACTTCCAAAAAAGAACTGCTGCAGTTTATTGACCAGGTAAGCTTTGCCATTGACGATCTTCTCCTTTTTCTGGATACGCATCCAAAAGAAAAAAGAGCTCTTGAATATTACAGTGAGCTTTCAGCCAGAAGAAATGAGCTCCTGGAAAAATATGCAAAATTTTATGGACCGCTGACCATTGATACCGGAAACGACAGCAATCTTAAGTCATGGCAGTGGATGGAACAGCCGTTTCCATGGGAACAGGAAGGAGGGTGCAGATAAGGTATGTGGAATTATGAAAAAAGACTCCAGTATCCTGTAAATATCAAGACGTCTAACGCAAAGCTGGCACAGTTTATATCCAGCCAGTATGGCGGGCCGGACGGAGAAATAGGAGCTTCCATGCGGTATCTTTCCCAGCGTTTTACCGCACCGAACCGGATGGTCGCGGCAGTGCTCAATGATGTGGGAACAGAAGAACTGGCACATTTGGAAATCGTGTCCACCATTGTCCATCAGCTGACAAAGGATCTTTCTATGGAAGAAATCGAGAACAGCGGACTTGGGCCGTATTATATTGACCACACGGTGGGAATCTGGCCGCAGGCTGCAGGTGGAGTGCCCTTTAATGCCTGCGAATTCCAGAGTAAGGGTGATCCGATCACGGATCTGTTTGAAGATCTGGCAGCAGAGGGTGCGATTGTATAAAGACAACATTGAGGTTTTAAAAGAAAGTTCCCGATAATCTGGCATACTAGCTGCCAGATATGAGAACCCTAGAAATTCCAATGTATTTCAATAGGTACTTCCTTAGTTACAGGGTCTTTTTTGCCAACCAATACATAATCAATCAGCTTTTCAACCGTTTCCCTGTCTAAGTGTTCAAGATTTGTATATTGCTCGATTAACTGTCGTCTGTTGTCGCCAATCAGCATTTTTCTTTCAATAACATCAAGCTGTTTCTGCGTATCAATCACCAGTTTTTCGAGCCTTTCTTTTTGTGTTGAGAAGTCTTTGGATAAATCCAAGTAATCAAGTTCGGAAAGAATACCCTTTACCTTATCTAAATATAATTCTCGGATTCCTTTTGTATATTCCGCAATCTTTTTTTGATAAGCAGCAATCTCCGTTTCCAGAGCTTCTTTTTGACCTCGCAAGTCATTGTTGAATTGCACATTTTGTTCAAGCTCATCTTTGTCAAGATATTCTGCGGATAACTTATTAAGTTCATCAATCACAGCTTTTTCTAATTTGTCTACTGAAATGAAAGAACCTATACAAGCGTCCTTTGCTACATGGCGGTTAGAACATTGTAAATAATGCTTACCATGATTCTTTGACGAACGCATTGTATAACCACAATTCATACAGCGAGCTTTTCTGGCAAATAAACCGATTGTGCCAACTGTGAAAGGTTTTGCCTTTTGAGCTACCAATGCTTGAACCCTATCCCATAACTCACGGTCAATAATCGGCTCATGTGTACCCTCAACTCTGTACCACTCGTCTTTGGGTCTGGGTTTGTTTTGCTTTGTCTTATAAGAAACGCTGCCATATTTCCCTTGAACCATATTCCCGATATAGATTTCATTCACCAACATATCTGATATGGCAAAATATTTCCATAGGGTACTGTTTTTCGTTTTAGGCTGCTTGTAACGCAAACCATGAAGTCGTTTGTATTCCGTAGGGTTTGGTATTCCTCTGTCATTCAGCATACGGGCAATGGCGGTCTTTCCATATCCCTGTGAAAACAGTGTAAAAACTTCTCTGACAACTTCCGCAGCTTCTTCATCAATAATCAAATGCCCTTTTACGTCAGGGTCTTTTTTGTAACCATACAGAGCAAAAGCACCGATATGGTGTCCGTTCTTTCTTCTGTCAGTGAGAACGCTTTTAATGTTCTCTGACATATCCTCCAAGTACCACTCATTCACCAGACCGTTAATCTGTCTTGATTTCTTATTTCCTTTATTAGCGGTATCTGCATTATCAACAATGCTGATGAAGCGAATACCCCAAATAGGAAAAAGACCGTGGATATATTTTTCCACTAATTCTAGTTCTCTGGTAAATCTGGATTGTGTCTTACAAAGGACAATATCAAATTTACGATTCTTTGCGTCCTCCAACAACCTGTTAAACTCTGGTCGTCGTCTGTCAGAACCAGTGTAATCATCATCACTGTATATGTTGTAGACTTCCCAACCATGCTCTAATGAGTATTGAAGTAACATTGACTTTTGATTCTGAATACTGTTACTGTCGTCTGTTTCTGATTGTTTGTTTCTATCTTCCTCTGATAAGCGGCAATAAATAGCAACTCTTGATTTTGATTCTATCATGCTTCGTTCTCCTTTTTGAGAAGACGAAACAAACTATCTCTACATAATGTTATTATAACATCTTGTAGGATAGTTTGTCTATCATCTGGCAGGAGTTGCCCTTCCTTTATTTTTTTCATATTGATTTATCAACTCTATCCATTTTAGAGTAAATGCTTTTGTAAACGCCGCTTTATCACAATTTTTAAAAACATTCTTGCAAACTACCTTTGCGTCATTTGCCATTGAACCACCTCACTACAATATATTTACAAAGTATGCAAAAATGCTTGTACATTATGAAAGAATTTGTCTATAAAGTAAGAAGTAATCAGATGGCTTTGGAAAGCTCCACTGGAATTTCACCATTCCCATTCTGATGGGTGAACCGCACCATGCGAGTGTATCATTATTCTGATATACGGGTCATGGCAGCAACTTTTCCAACAGTCGCTTACGGATCACTGGCGTGGTCGCTCGCTTCTTTATCCCTCCTTTTCATGGGTCATGGCGTTCCAGTCCGTCGGCTCACCGCATATCAAACGTATCTGATTACTTTATTCAATTTTCAAAGAACACTTGTAAAACGGAGCTGGAATGAGGTGGTATCACACTCCGTATATATTCGCTTATTTCACTCTGACTTCAAAACCTAGAATTGCTTTAATAAGGGCAGCTCTAATTCTGCCTTTCAGTTCCATATCGACCACAATATACATATTTCCGTGTTCATCATAGAACGGGCGTAAACTTGCTTTTGATATGTAAGCGTCATAGTGATTTAAAATTTTCTCTATTGCCACTTCGTCGCCATCAGCAGCTAAACTGATTGTGGAGAATAGAGGACACTTTTTTGTAGACTTCATCATGTTATAATTCCTCCTCGTACATATCTCTAATGAGCTTTAGTGAACACATTCTGTTTCTATAAACAGAGTTTCTGGAAATATCCAAAATCTCTGCGATTTCTGCGTCTGGTAATTCCAGAAAGTAGAACATCAACACAACATTGCGTCGTCTTTCACTTAATTTTTTGATTGCTTCACATAATTTCTCATCATAGACACGAACTTCTGTACCGAACACATCAAAGGAAGTAAATTCAAGCGAGTATTCGTCCGATACACCCAACTGGTTTAATTCCAGCTCTGGTATTTCACAGAAAGATATTTCATGCTTTGCACGTCTGGCAAGTTCTTTGTTGTAGTTCTTTACAGTTCTGCCAATCACCTTACGAGCCAGACAGTCAAATTGAAGTCTTATAGCGTTCTCAAATGAAGAAGGTTTCATAATCTCACCTCCTTTCAAGTCGAAGTTGCTAAAGCGAAAAGGCTTTTTACCTCTTTCCGCACTAACACTCAACACGGAGGGGTGATTTGTAACCCGAATCAGAAAAAAATCAAAAAATTTTTTAAAGTAGCAAAAAAGCACAAGAGCAATACTGACGTGCTGTTCTTGTGCCTTATAAATTGTTCCTGCTATGTGATGTGAAAAACCATATACAAGAGCGATATAATCCGCAAAAGTTAAACGGATTTTTTTAACAAGCTACCAATGGTCGAATGTTGTTGAATGTATAGGCATTCCATGCGGCTACCTCCTGAAGCCGCTAAAACAAAACCAACCAGTAGTTTGTCCACCGTTGGACAAAAATAAAACGGCGGCTGTATGAACCGTCGTTCTATCTAAAAGGACGTATAAAAGCATTACTGCTGACAACGGTTTTTTTTTACCGCCAAGCAGCATATATTGTTATTTACCTGTTCATAGGAACTGATAAACCTTGCAATACGTTTTACTGTACCTGTTACAAATTCTTTAGGAACAGTAAAATGTAGTGAGGTGATTAATTATGCGTAAAACAGAAGATAAATACGATTTCAGAGCCTTTGGTCTTGCCATCAAAGCGGCAAGGATGAAACAAGGTCTGACCCGTGAACAGGTGGGAGCAAAAATTGAAATTGACCCACGCTATCTGACGAATATTGAGAATAAAGGGCAGCACCCAAGTTTACAGGTGTTTTATGACCTTGTAACTCTACTTAATGTGTCTGTTGATGAAATTTTCCTGCCGACCAGTGACAAAGTAAAAAGCACTCGCCGCAGACAGTTGGAACAACAGCTTGATACTTTCGACGACAAAGATATGGTTGTCATGGAGAGCGTCGCTGCTGGTATCATCAAATCAAAGGAAGTGGGGGAAGATTAGTTCCTCCATTTTTATTTGCCTGCCAATCATACGGGATATGGTGATAGGTAATAAAAATGAGCCGATAATCTATGAGATATGAAATCCTCTGAATTATCGGCTCTGCATCTAAGTGTCTGGCTCTTTGATTACTGTTATTTTTAATTTGCTGGCATTAATTAGGTTTTCCTGTTTGCATTTTGGACAATACAGTGGAAAATTTATCAACTTAGTATCCGTTCTGATTTTTGTTCTTGTTTTATTCTTGCATATAGGACAGTATATCCATTTTGCTATTCCCATTTGTTTCCTTTCTGATATACTATTTTAATGTAAATTCACATGCCAAATAATAAGTGTCATAATCCCAATCTTTAGGGGATTCGAAATAAGAAATACTTACTATTATTCTAT
Source organism: Blautia sp. aa_0143 (assembly GCF_004167315.1). Taxonomy (NCBI): domain Bacteria; kingdom Bacillati; phylum Bacillota; class Clostridia; order Lachnospirales; family Lachnospiraceae; genus Blautia; species Blautia sp. aa_0143. Next base: position 43,096 of record NZ_RCXU01000006.1, on the reverse strand, counting down.
AGTGCCCTGATGGGAGTTCGCCATAAACCGAGGAAATATCAAATGGTAAACTTAATCTTTCGGTGGGATTTATAACTGCATCATCTTCGTTATCTTTTGATGGGTCATAAAGTTGAGTTAATTGATACCATGTTTCTGATTGCTCCGCTTCAATTTCAAAATAGGCTTTAGAATAATGATACTCTTTGTTGGAGTTATTTTCTAAAAAAAATTTTGCGTTTTCTAAGTCAGAATACTCTTTTTCACTTGATGTAAGCTCAACATCTGATAAAGTATTAATTTTTTCCTCAGTTCCATAGGACGAAACCTCATAATTCTCTTTGAAATCCTGTGATGATATTATTTCTTCATCTGATGTTGAATTGCACCCGGACAAAATGCTTGTGACAGTTATTAAAATAATACAGATAATTTTTTTCATAATCGAAACCTCCTTTATAAGTGCTTAATGCAATTATATGGGGAAAATGTCTATTTTTCATCAACATATGCAATTTTTATACAAGCTGTAACACAGGCTCCCCCCTTATGATTATTTGAAATTTTTATTGTACCTCCATGCCTTTCACATAATATTTTACAAATGTTTAATCCCAGACCTAGATGTTCAGACGTAGTATCTTGCGATGTTTTATAAAATGGTAATGTTACACGTTCTATATCCGTACTTTTGAAACCACAGCCATCGTCAGAGACCGTAATCAATAAAAATTCCTCCTGTTTATTTATATCAATAGCTATCATCGACTTAGCATATCTAATGCTATTAGACAACAGGTTTTCATAAATTTGTATGATAATTTCAAGATTGATAAATAGAGTTTGCTGTTTATTACAATTTGTTTTAATCGTATATTCTATATCAGAACAGAGCATTTCCGTTGTATTTGATAAGGTTTTTAATAAGAAGTCAAAGTTTATGTTTTCTTTTTCGATTTCTATATCTTCTAAACGGTATAAGTTTGTCATAGCACTAACGTATTTTTCAAGCCGTTCCACATTGTTGCGTACTGTTGATAATTCGTCGAGTACCTCCTGTTGAGAAACTAATCCTTTGGGAATAAATGATAACAACATTGTGGTATGTCCTTTTAGTATTGTTAAAGGCGTGCGTAAATCATGTGAAAAAGCAGCATTTAATCTCCTTTGTTCAGTAAATTGCCGTATCATTTTTTGGTTGTTTTGATATAAACAATTTTTCATCTTCTCAAATGCAAGACACAGCCTCCCCATCTCGTCTTTATAAGGGTAAGGCAACGTAAAATCCAGTTCGTTGTTTTCGACTTTTCTGTATGCATTCGTCAGTAACTTTATGGGTCTTACTAATTTTCGGTTTACAAAGATAGTCACACAAAGAATCATGCTAATTGAAAGAACAATAGGAATGGTGACAATATTAACCACACCTAGAGCAGAATCCACAATTCTATCATGTTTAGTAAACTTTGGTGAAACTTCAATGTAAGAAACATGATTAGGATAAATATATTCTTGTACTGGACGTTCCTTTTGATAGTCTACAACAAAATTACATACTTCCTTTTCACTTGCATTATATATTGTGTATTCTGTTTGGTCTTTGTTATATTTCGCTGTAAATGAACCATTTTCAGGTATATCATACCTTGTTGTCATGTCCTCATATTTATAGTTAAGGTTTATTCTGTAATCATCTACAAGAGTAATAGATATAACACCTATTACAATACCAATCACTAAGGAAATAAGAGCATAAAAAACAAACGAATTTTTAATACTCATGTTGTCAATATAATGCCTTGAATTTTTTCGCCTTACTTTTTCCATTTATATCCGCACCCCCAGACAGTTTCTATATAAGGATTGTCGCCTATAGAAAGGAATTTTGTTCTTATCCGGCGTATATGTTCTGTAATAACAGAATTGTCGCCAGAACCATCTAAGCCCCATACTTTTTCATAAATTGTCTCACGATCAAAAATAATCCCCTTGTTTTGTGAAAGAAATTCAATAATATCAAACTCTTTCTTCGTAAAATTTATTTCAGCATTTCTATAAAAAACAACTCGTGATGAATAATCAATTACTATATTATTATCGAACTGAACTATTGCGGACGAACCATGTCTTTTTTCTCTCCGCAAATGTGCAGCAACTCTGGCTTCTAATTCATCAACGGAGAAAGGCTTTACAACATAGTCGTCACCACCGACAGCAAATCCTTTGATTTTATCACAGTCCTCAATCCGAGCTGTTAAAAAAATAATAGGACAGGACACAAAATTCCTGATTTTTTCACAAATTGTAAAACCATTCATATCTGGCATATTTATATCTAATAAAATAATATCTGGATGTTTTGTGATTGCATTCAGTGCTTCTTTTCCGTTAATTGCTGTGTATACTACATAACCAATTTTGCAAAAATATTGATTTAGCATTGATACAATATCTCTTTCGTCGTCTACAATCAAAATGCTCTGTGCCATATCTCGTTCCTCCTTAGAAATATATCTTATCATTGAAAAAGCAATTTTTTATCAACTATGTCCACATACTACTGTTAAAAATTGATAGATTTTAGCTGTTTTAATTATTATAATCTCTTAAACGAAATGTAACAACTATATTAATCAGCTTGCAAATCATACCGAAATGAGGCTTGCGGAGCATACTATACGGTTTATGACGCAAGCCTTGATTATTTATTCTACAATCTTCCAGTTATCGTCCTTATGTAACACAAGCTCATACTGTGAGATTTGCGTCATTTTCGACTTGTTATCCAGATACTTCACAGACACACTGACCTTGAGGTTATCGCCATCTTTGGTAAAGACAGGATTTACCAGTTCTGAAAATACATAATCGCCGGATACAGGAGCAAGCACGCCGTCTTTGACATAATAGGCAAGTTCTTTTTCCGTAGCTGTTGGATAGAGCTTAAAGAATGTTTCCAAGAAAGCGGTAGCGTCCTTGACTGTGTCGGAGCTGACACTGACATCGGCTTCCTGTACTTTCGGCTCATACTTTGATTTCTGCATTGCCGGAGCAAGGGTAGGATTCTGGGTAATGACCATTGCACCGTCCTTATCCACATGAACGGTCACAGTATAGTTTTTTGTGACTGCCTGTGTCTGTTCGCCCTCTTTTACCTGCTGATCTACTTCGTAGGCAACGGTAAAATCGTCCGTTCCAGACTGCTTTACATTCCAGACCAGCACATTTGTAACGGTCGCACTGGTTGGGATATCCGTTCTGATGGTATCGGCGTTCAAGTCCTGCAATTCTTTGGTAAGGTATTTACTGATTTCCGCTGTCCTTGCTTCAATGGCTTCCTTGCTGGTATCCCATGAATAATAGGCTTTCGCAAAGTTCTTGACAAAATTCTCAATACCGTTGGTATCGTTCAATCTTAGCTGAATGATTTCTTTTTCATGTACCGTGTGGGTGTCAATGGCGGTAAAGTTCTTATACACACCAAAGCTGGTGCTTGCCAGAAGCACCGCCCACAACAGCAGGACAGATTTCTTATGTGTCCCGACTTTCATGGTACGCACTTTCTTATTCTTAGGTGCTTTCTCTGTTTTTTCTTTTTTCTTAAACATATTTCAAGTCCTTTCTATTGTTTGATTCTTCCGGCACAAATGATGTGCTGTTGCCAGTAGGCAGAGGTCAAATCGGTATAGCCGATTGGATTTCCGGCATGATACATCTGATTGTTTCCCACATAGATTCCTACATGGGTAACATAGTCACTGGTATTATAAGTGGAATGGAAAAAGACCAAATCGCCAGCCTGTGCCTGTGACAATGGGATATGCTGGGTTGCGTCATACTGTGCCTGTGCAGTTCGTGGCAGGCTGATTCCGGCTTTTCCGTAGCACCACTGGGTAAGACCAGAACAGTCAAAAGAGGTGTTCGGATTACTGCCACCATAGACATATTTCCAACCTTGATATTTCAATGCTTCATTCATAACCGCCTGTACCGTTTCGTTGCTGAACTGCTTCACGGTCAGATATTGGTTGACCAGCTCCACATAAAACATATTTCCGTAGTTATAACGCCAGCCCCCATTTTTACTGACAGCTATCGGATTGGTATAGGTCACTTTTGTACCGCCAGATTTGTTTCTTGCGAAATTCTCTGCAAGATTGAAACTGTGCTTTTTCCCATTCTTCGCCACATAGTCAGCATAGCCACCGCCATAGTTATAAGACTGAATGACCACGTTAATGTCTGTCATACCTTTCCCTTTACAGGAAGAAAGCAGGGACGCAAAATATTTACACCCCTGCTTGATAGATTCCTCTGTACTTAATGAGTTCGGCGGTAACCCCAGACTTTCACTGGACTGCATGACATCGGTAGCCGTACCGCCACTTTCCACCTGTATGATGGCAAGCAGGACGTTTACATACTCCGAAATACCGTTTTCTCTGGCGTATTTTTCTACCATCGGCTGATGTTTGAGGACATCGGCTGACAGGTTCATGCCAGAATAAACAGGCGAATAGCTGTTTGAATTGTCGTCATCTTCGCCGGAAATCAATATCCCGAAAAAGAGAACGATGGAGAAAAGGACAGGAAATATCGTACCTATGATAAGGATACGCTTTAATCTCATTTTTTCCGTCCTTTCTCTGAATGTTTCGTAACAGTTTTACGGGCAGATTTCCCATTGACCTGTGTTTTCTGTACCGTAGATTTCTTATGATTACTGATAGTTTCCGCTACGTTTGGCTGGTTCGTTCTGGCAACCGATTTGACCTGCTGTTCCTGTCTGATGTTGGTTCGGACAGTTTCTTTTCCAGCCTTGATTTCTGCATTTTTTATCACAGGGGAAGTAGCAGGACGCTTCATATCCGGCTTTATGACCGTATCGGTCTGTGCTGTTTTTGGAACAGGTGTGGCAACAGGGCGTTTATGGCTTCTGGTAGCTCCGGCTGTCGCTGATCCATTCGCATGAATTGTCTGCCTTGCTTCCTGTGCTTTCTGTAATTCCTGCTTTTTCTGTGAGATATTTTCCCTGTGCAGGTTACGTTTCTGTGTACGCTGTTCCTGTCGGTTTTCCCGTTCTTCCACAACGCCACGCTTAAAGTCAGATACGTTATCCTTTGCTTTTTGTTTGGCAGAGTGGACAGCATAACCAGCCTGTGTCGGCAAGTCTTTCACATTTTCTTTCAGAGAAGAAGCACTGTCACGGACTTTATTTTTCGTATCCATCACAGCACCGACAGCAGAACCGACACGGCTTCCCATGCTGGCAGAAGTATTTTCCCGTTTCTTTGGCGGTTGGTTCGTTGCTGGCTTTCCGGCTCTGGCAACACTTGCACCAGCCACCGCACCTGCAACACTTCCAGCACCGACAGCCCTTGCAATCCTGTGTTCCATACGTCTTGCCCGATGTCGCATGAACACCATCGGTCTACGGAAAATCCGGCGACCTATCTGCTGACTGTCATTAGCATTCAGGCTGAACATACTCATTAGTTCTCCGAGCTTCATGTAGATTCCGGCAAAACAGATTATCTGCAAAAATGCCACCATGAAGAACGGATAGTCTGTGGAAATGTTGTAAAACATACTGGAAATTGAAAATGCCACGGTCACAATCAGTGTGATTCCGGCTCTTGTCATAATGGCATTGAACACACGGACAACTGCCTGTTTCGCCATGTTCTCATAGGTCGGTATCATGGACAGTAAAAAACTGACAGGTAAAAATATGGCATATATGATAAAGAGTATCTGGGAAAACAACATCATGCCAGTAAGCAGGAAGATAAAGATTGTGATACCGAGATTGAAAATGAGCAGGAAGAACACCATGCCAAGACGGTTTACGACCTGTGGAATGGTAAGATTGTCATTGTCGTTATCCTCAATCTCTGTTTTGACAACCTTTTCCCTTGTTTCCCCATCTTCGTCTGACGGACTGGCAGATACCAGAGCTTCCACACGGTCAGTCCCGATTTCTTCGGTATCGCTGTTCCCGAACTGCAACAACAGCCACGGTTTTTCTACCTGTATCGCAAAAAGGCTGTCACGGATAAGGTCTACGCTGTCCTTGCCTTTGCTTTGTGAATCGGGGAGCATGATTTTTGTCCCCAAGTCCAGAGAAGCGGTGCTGATGTCCGAACTGAAATCATTGATTTTCTGGATATAATTGGGAGCATAAGCAATAAAGGACGCAGACACAATGAACACCACCACAAAGTTGATAACAGCGTGAAGTGCCTTGCTGGTTTCCCTTTTGAGAAGCCCTGTATAGGCGGTATAAACACCTACAATCAGAATGATAATGAGCAGGAATCCCACATAGAATCCACTGCTGGAAAATCCATGTTCGGTCACTCCGGCAAGTGTCTGGATACTTTTCCCGATACTGTCTGCCATGTCATTGATGAAGTCCAGCTTATACGCCTGTTGCACCACATATCCTGTGGCATTGCTAAGATACAGGCTGATTGTCCAGACAAAATTTGTGATACAGTAAAGCCCGTACTGCACTGATTTTCCAATGCCGTCCAGCCAGTTCCACGGAAGCCATGACCAGCTATTGTCCACATAGAAATCAAGCTGATAGTTGGAAAGCGGATACTTTGAATACAGGTTGTCTGCATTGACCGTATCATCGACCAGTCCAGACGCATGAGCTACCGTCCCAAGCAGGGACAACAGTACCAGTGTAACGGTCACGGCAAGCAGAACCAGTTTCAGTACATGGAATACCTTTTCTTTTGTGACAGATTTCATCATTCCAAATCCACCTCACTTTTTATCGGCGGTCTGGTATCAAAGGCATGGAGCAGTTCTACAAAGACAGGGTGTATCTGTACCACACCGACACGTCCGTATAAATCCTGCATTAAGCATTGTCCGTTCTCCAAATCCCTCAACCGTTTCTGGTTGTTTTCGTCCTCACTGTCCAGCCCGAAAAACTCTAAGGTCTGTTTGATTTCATTAGTATCTGTGGAGCGGAACGCAAACTTTAAGCCGATGTTATTTTTCAGACTTTCTTTCGATACGTCCCCAGAGGATTGTGTCACGAAATAGACTCCGGCGTTCATGGCTCTACCAGCACGCACCAGTTTATTTGAGAGTGTTTCGCCCTGTGCCACATTTAAGAACGCCCATGCTTCGTCCAAGTCTACAATTTTAAAAATACTTCGGTCACTGTGAATAAAGTCAAGGGCAAAGGTACTGATAACAATTAAGATGGATACCGACAACAGCTCAATGGTCGTGTATTCCTCAAAGGTGGTATCCTTATCCGGCAGAACCAAATCTGCAACCTGTATGATGTTGAGCTGGTTATCCAGACTGATTGCATTTTCCACCGAACCATCCGAGAACAGGAGCTGTGCAAAATCATAGTCAGTAAAACTTTCGATATGGTCTGCAATGTTACGGGATACGGCGGTATCCTCTTTCCGCAGTTCCTCAATGACCTGCAACAGCCCGTGGTTCTGATTCTGGGATACCGTGCGGACAGCTTTTCTAAGGACAGGAAACTTTTCTCCATCACGACTGCTGATACCTGTAAGGAACGTCAGAATATCAATGGCAAGACTTTCAGCGTCCTTGACATCTTTCATAATCACATACGGGTCTAACAGCCCTTGATTGCTGGAATCACTGGTAATGTTTACAATGTTGATTTCCTCTGCAATCTCCGGCAGTGTTTCTTTCCAGTTCCCACGCTCACTTTTCGGGTCTAGGATAACTGCCTGTCCACCGAACAGGACGGAATAATATACTAGCAGGTTATTACAGAATGATTTTCCACCGCCAAGCGAACCTACAAAAGCAGAAGCCAACGCATTTGTGACCGTACCTTTTACCCCTTGACTGGCAAGGGACGGTTGCAGATAGACATTTCTTCCCGTATCCACGGAATATCCGATATAGATTCCTGTATTTTCGCCCAACATCTGGGTAGCACCGAAGCCAAGTCCGGCTAAAAAATCGGATTTCACATACTGGATATAATCATTGATATAACGCTTGCTGGCTGGAAGAAATTCTCCATGCAGTCCCATCATATCTCCGGCAGGGCGAACCAGCTTCACATTCAAATCATCGTAAAAGTCCTTGACTTCATCACAACGGCGTTTCAGTTCGTCAAGATCGGGTGCAGATACCCGTATGACGTAACTTAACTTGTACATACTTTCCTTGCTCTGGTCTAAATCTGTTTCCAGTTCATCGACACTGTCCAAGGCTTCCACCACATTTGAACTTGTTTCGTTTCCGGCTTGATAGGCGTGATTATCCAAGTCCTTTAATTCCTTTTTCTTGTTACGGACAGTGGTTAAGGCTTTCTTATTCCCGACAATCTCAACATTCATAGACGTATCCACAGGGAATGTGAACTGCTGTTGCTGGAAATAAAAGATTTCCGATGATGGGAAGTCCAGCTCCCCGACAATGGCATTGACCGTAAAGTAGGATACATAGCTTTCGCTGTCCTCATGTTCCAGACGCAAATATCGCTGGCTTTCTTCCACCACACAACGGGTAGGACGGATAAGGTCATAATACTTAATCAGTGTTTCTCTTTTTAATTTTCTTTTTGGCAGAGGATACACATAATCTTCATAAGCTATCCCGTCCCTGCCGTAGAGGTGTTCCATCAGATACGCAAAGTCTTTGGCTTCCAGTCGGCGGATTTTGAACCTACGGGAGATTTTGTTTTCCAGTAATTTCTCCATCTTCACATAACGGTTGATTTCATCATTGCTCATAGAAACAAAGTCGTTCATCAGCGTATGCCTTACCTCATTCAAAAACTCACGGAATGTCAGAAATACCGATTTTTTGAAGTTCTTCAGATTGACTTCGTCCTCTGTGACCATGAGCTTGAATCCCAGAAAGAAACGGTAATCTACTTGATTGTCGCCTATCATGGATACAAGGGCTTCGGTCTGGTCGTCTATCTTTTGGATTGCTACCTCACAGAGCTTTCCAGTGACCAGCTTCTTTGACTGTTCCTGTATGCTTCGGATTGAACTTTCAGTTGCAATCTGCAACGCATGAATCTTTCCCTCACGGGACTGTGCGATAAGCTGACGGAAGCTGTCATGCACAAGGTATTTCTGTTCTGGGGATAAGAATGAATAATTGTACGATATCAGCTCATAGTAGGCGAACACCTCATTGTCCTTATTCCAGACAAGGTTATTGTCGATATATTTAATCGGGAACATAGGTCACACTCCTTACTGCCGTGATAGTTTCCTCAAATTTCTGCTTATGCAGGTTCACGGCTTTTCCGGCATAAGTCACTTTGGGACGCAGAGCATACAGCACCATCGTCTTGATGTAACTGTATGGCTTTTTCCCGTCAAAGGTTTTCTGTGACATAAACCATGTAAGGGCAACGGGAATCCCGAAATATTTCAAAAACGCACCCTCAATCATGGAAAGTGGCGGTACATCTGCAAACAGAATGATGATAAATTCCGTCAGCACGAACCATGTAATCTGGGTAAAGGTCACGGGGAATGGCAGGTTTACATCATTGATGGCATACAGTACCTTTTCCACGTTCCAGATACTTGTATAACTTCGGATTTTCTTCACTTGTAAATACTCCTTTCTTCATTTTCATAACAACAGGGACAGCCAGATTTCCCAGACTGTCCCAAGAAAAAAGCTGACAGTAGCACCAGTAGTTGGTGCTGATCTGCCAGCCCTTAACGCAGTACCTCACAGATACCAGCGTTCGTTGCAATAAATGTCCCCTCTATATCGAGGTCACGCCCGTAGGCTTCATAGTCAATATAGTTCTGTAAAGAGGACGGGATTTCTCCGAGTGCCTGTACTTCATCAATCAGATAGTAGGCTACATCGGTCATCGTTTCACAGCCGGAATACAGAATGATGTCGTCCTTATGCTCCACCAGTTCTTCCAGACTTCCATAGCAGGATATAAAACTGTCCAAGTCGTCCAGCAGGTAATCTGGTAATTCTTCCAACTGCTCATAGATACGGTTCAGTTCATCAATGGAAGTGTATTCGCTAATCTCCATCGGTAAGTTGTCCGTATCATGGATTGCGTATTCTTCGTACTCCGCATTTAAGCCAATACGTTCTGCAATCACTTCTTCGTCCAATGGAAAAGAGAACCAGTCCCCGACCAGTTCTCCCTCATTGTACTTGCCAAGATTGGCTATATAGACTTGCATATCATCAATCATAAGAGGTCACTTCCTTTCACTCATTGTATTCATAAAATCTGCCATGCACACACAAGAAATGTTCCGATGTTTCTTCTATACCTGACCAGTTCCGATGGTATGTAACATTGCAAAGTCCGGCTTCCAGCTCTTGCAGGTTTGAAAACCATTCTCTTTGAATTAAAGGTATATCTTCGGGTGGAATTTCACACTCCGAAATCGCAAGGCAGATATTGTTTAACAGGTCAAGGTCTGTATCTTGCAGGATTTCAAAAGGGAAATCATAATCACTGATAAGATAACGGTCACTGTCCGGCGGTAAGCCAATGGATTGTTTTAATGTTTCTATGTTGCAGGGAAGTGTAAACCATGCACAGCCTGTATCTTTTTCCTGTTCATCAAGATTGATAACAAATACTTTCATTTCTGCCATAAGCAATACCACCTGTCAAAGTTTGAACATTCCATTATTGCAGAGGGCATAACGTCCTTTTTCTTCCAGTTCATGGGCGTAGGCTTCCAGATTAAAATATTTCTTTCCCTTTTCGGAGAGAGCAGAAAATTCAATGTTATGCTCCAAGCGGTAACGGGCAACGTCCATGATGTTGTGGCACTCTGGATAAAACAGAAATTCTTCGGATTTCTGCAATAAATCCTCTACACCGCCACAATAGGGAATCAACTCTTTGTATGCCTGCTGAACTTCTGGCGATAAATCCGTGTAAGTAAAGTACAGTTTGTTTAACCGTCTGACAGATGTTGTCCTTACAATGTCGCCAGCAAAAGGAAGTTTCATATCTGTGATTTGATAATCTTTACTGTCAGCTTCCACCCCGAGCAGGTCACGGAACAGTTCATAATCAATAGGTAAATCAAACCAGCGAGAGGTTTTATCCTCTGCTAATTTAGTCGTTTCAATCAATACGCTACATTCTTCCATAGGCTTTACGCTCCAATAATCTTATTAAATAACTGTAACAATACGTCTTTTACGCCGGACGCATTGAATACAAGACCAACGGCTACTAAGGCAACTACCAAGAATCCGATAAGTTTGGAAAACTCACGCTTGAATCCCAAGTAGATACCGATAACTACAATCGCCATCAGCACAAGGCTCTGTGCGTTGCTTAAAAACCAGTTATAAAGGTTCTGTCCAAAATTCATGCTTTCTTTTCTCCTTTCAGTTCCATCATTTTTCTGTCAGACTGTCTGCCAGCCTGTAAAATACACATGGCAATCACGCCAACTGTTCCCCCTAAAGAGAAGAACAGGAAGTCAAATAATAATCGTTGCATTTTTCAATTCTCCTTTTCTAAAATCACATCTTCGGTTGATGTGGTCTGTTGTTCGATTATCTTGTAGTGCTTTTCCGTCAGTTTCGTGGATTTACGGATTTCTTTCAGATAATCAATCCCTGTTTTCGCTGTGATTGTTTCCAGCATTTTGAGTGTCGGGTCAACCTGCCGTTGAATCCAGCGTAGGGTTCTGTCCAGTGTGTAGGGTTCGGGTTTGGTCGTGAGCTTTAACGGCTCTCTGTTTTCCCCGATGAACCACGCCCAGCGGACAGATAATTTCCAGTCGCTCCGTTTCTTGTCTGCTTCCTTATCCACAAAGCGTACATAACGGTTGATAATAGAAAATGCCGTCCGTTCAGCGTCATAGTAGGTCAGCAGGTCACGGACAGCATAATAAGCACGTTCATTTTTCAACCGTATTTCAAATCTGTTTTTTATCGGTGCTTCCTCAATGGGAATCCCCAGTTTGATGTACTGTTCATAGCTTTTTTCATAGACACAGAAGTACACCTCACTTTTTAGCGAGCCAATATAAAGCGTATAACCCATACCAGCCTTGTCCTGTTCCTCATGCTTAACCAGTTCTCCGGAAGCATAGGACTTAAAGGAACGGAACACCGATACACATTCCTCATTCCGGCATTTTTCGGTCAGTTCTGGAATATCCAACATTCCTGTATGGTCATTGATGGCAAGGTCAAGGCGTTTCATCACACCGCCGTCCACCAGAGCGTCCATAAGGAAGTCGTACCAGCTCCGTTCCTGTGCCAGCAGATAACTTTCAAACTGGCGACAGCCTTTTCCTTTCAGTTCCAGCAGAACACCTTTTTCTTCATCGGGAGAAGTGTATACGAAAATATCTCCGATGTAGTAGTGTTCCGTGTAGCTGTAATGCCCGAAGTCCTCATGTATCATGTACTGGATATTGAGCTGTAAGATGTCCTTAATGATGTGTCCAATATCCAGTGTCGGAAACCGTATCCTCACATAATCAAACAGCATGGTAAGCGGTGCTTCTGGGTTGAATTTTTCCAGAGCTTCCAAAAGTTTCACTTTCATTTCTTCTGTGACCGCCACCTTGCCGGATTCAATACGGCTTAAATGTTCACGGCTGATTCCAGCCATGACCGCAAGTTTCGTCTGGGATACACCGTACTGCAAACGTCTGTCTGCAAAATCCTGTATCAACTCTGTATCATTCAGTGCGATACCCCCTTTACGAAAAAACTGTGACATTTTTTATCCGATGTCACAGCAGTAAAAAAAGCTACCAAACGCTTGATTTCAGCCAAGAATCGGTAACTTTTGTGTATGTTTCCTTGTGATTTGTGCCCCTCTGTTAGATACCGAGGGGCTTGATATATGCTGGCGTGGCTACCGCCACACCAGCAAGGCTAGTCCGTACCTGTGGCTTTCGCTCCGCACGCCACCTGTCCGTCCTGCCTTATGTGTGTAAGTTTTCCAATCGTACCTAAGAAATCATATCCTTTGGGTACAAGTGGAGTATAAAATTCCGATATAACGCTTGTTCCCACATCACAGTATCCACGCCCTTTGATTCGCTTCTGGAAAAACTGTTTTTTCACATCACTTCCAAAGAGCATACCGTAACCGAGTTCACTCATGCGACCAAGTCCTACACGGAAGTTAAAGTTATCTCTGATACCGTCCCCGAAATACTTTGCGTCTGGACGCTGGCAAGCCACAATCAGAAAGTATCCAGCCTGTCTGCCAAGCATGACTATTTTCTTTAGCTGGCTTAACAGTGCAGTACTTTCCTTTGTCGTGAGCATTTCCAAGAACGCCACATATTCATCAAAGATAAGGAACTGTGGAGCAAGCCCCAGATAGGCATAGTTTTCCCCTGTGCGGTAGTTCGGGTGCAGTTTCATTTCTTCCGAGCGTGTGACCATACCCTCATAAAAGGCATTGACGCAGTCAATCATATCGTCTTTCGTGTGGTAGACATTTCCCATGACCGTTCCCAAGTCTGCAAGGTCAGCGTTCTTCGGGTCAAGAATGTATAAATCCGCATTGGTTCTAAGCAATGCTTCAATGATGGTCAGAAGAAAATAGGTCTTTCCACCACCTGTACCACCGCAGATAAGGGCATGGGGAAGTGAATCGTATTCCCACACCAGATTTTTCATTAACCGCAGACCGCCGTTTTCGGCAATCACTTCATCAATCGAAATACGGTTCGCTATCATATCATAGAGCAGGGTGTATTCGATATAGCCGTCATGCAGTGTCTTGTCGGTCAGCTCACAGTACAGCCCCGATTCCAATTTATCCTCTAAGGACAGGAGCTGTTCTTGATATTTTCCCATTGTGATTTCACAGCGGATATGGAGCAAGCCGTTGTCCATCTGATAGTAGATTTTGGGAAACCACACGATTTTTTCTCTTGATCTGCTTTGCAGGTCAGTGAAAAAACCGCTGTCTTTGGTATTTTCCGCTTCATACCATTTATTTTCCAGCACCATACGAGCCAGTTTTTGTCTGTGTAGCAACCGCTTGATACGGTCATATCCGTAACGGTAGTAGAGAAAAGCGACCAATGCACAAACACCAGTCGCTATCAGAACCGTAATGGAATTGTAGGCAGTCCAAGTAATTCCGGCATGGAGCAGGTTAAAATCTTTCCAGTCTGTAACAAGAAGCTGTCGCAGATTCAGTAACAGGAACACCGCAACGAACAGGAGCAACAGCCAGCCAATACAGAAATGATAGAGCAGTGATTTGTCGCTGGCACGAATCCTGTTACCTTTAGATTTTTTCCATATGTTCATATAAACTCCTTTCTTCGGACATAAGAGAAGCAGTTAATCATGTAGACTAACTGCTTTGATTGTAAAAATTATTTTAATAAATCCGTTAAAGGTGGACACAGATAATAACCATTTGCTTTGAGCTTTCCTTTATAATCAATAGCGTGAACTGGACAATTATGTATGCAACCCAAGCAAAACATACATTCATTTTTAAAATGGATTCTTCCATTTTTCATACAAATATTATTCGTTGGACATACTCGTACACATTTTTGGCATTGTATACATGTAGTATTATCAACTTTAAACGAACGACTGTTACGCATAAATGTATTAAATCCCCAATTCGCAATACTTGATAACAGCCAAGCATTTTTTTTAGAAGATAATTTCATTTCCAATTCACTTCTATTCAGAATATGCTTTGAAATTTCATGCAAATATGGCAGATTAGACTGTATGTTGGAAATAGCTTCATTTTTAGAAAGCATTTTGTTAGAAACCATATAGTTATCAGGCATAAGAATTCCAGCAAAACCTTTATAATCCATTTTCCGTTTTAGAAAGATTTTTTTACAATATTGGTCTGCTAACCCATAAGAATCCCCCATAGTAGCAACAATATAGATGCTTTGACTACCATTAAAATGAGCTTTCTTTAAGAATGTTTCAATTTTTCGTGGAAGCCTCCATGCATATATTGGACATACGATAACATATGGAGTTTCTGTATAAAATTCCAGTTTTAAATTATTTTTAAATATATGATTGAGGGATACAGCAGTGTCCTGCAAATCCATCTTTAATATTTCTGCTACAAATTTTGAGTTCCCTGTGCTGGAAAAATATAAAATCAAGTAAATTACCTCTTTCTTTTAACTTTTATACAGGATTTTACCGCTATACTAAAAATGTTTCAATAGATAGCATTATTTTTTTTGCGGTTGCTGTGGAGCATTGTTCTGTGAATTTCCGGCATGAGTACCTTTATTCTTCAAAACAATATCGTCTGCCTTTACATACCAGTCCACATCTGCACCACGGTAATTCGCATTGGCTACCGTATCTGCAACAGGGTTGATAAGTTCCACTTCGGCGTTGTAGTCATAGTCCTTTAACGGAACAGTCGCCGGAACGGATACCTGTATCATGCGTCCCTGTGTGTTGCACTTCAAATCGTAGGTACGTTCCTTAATTTCTTCACTGACCGTTCCATCTTCATTCTGTACATGAACCTCACGGCGTAATGCGGAGAACTTCAACACTCCAAAAGTCTTTTCTTTATCAATGACGATTCCATTTGCTAATCTCATAATCTGAATACCCCCTTATTTACTTTCTGCTGGTAACATATCGTCTGCAAGCAGGATATAATTGACAAATCCACGTTCCCCGATTTTATAACCATCGGTAGTGATTCGTGGGTTGATAAGTTTTACTTTCTGTTCCGGCGAAAAATGTTTTTCACCAGCTTTGGCAGGAAGCACAACGACAACATCATCAGCTCTCTGCACATCGGAATACAGGTTGTAGCTTCTGGTAATGACAGCCATACGCCCGTTGATTCTCTGCTGTTCCGTAGTATTTTCTCCGGCAAACTCCAAGTTCCCGAATGTCTTTTCCATGTTTGGTACGACAAATCTTAATTCCATAAATGATTGACCTCTTTTCTTTCTGTTTTATTTTCTTTCCTGCTGTACTTTGTGGGGAGCTACACTCCCCACGCCCCTAGTGGACTTCACGCTCCCGTAAATCAGAGCTTCACGGGAGCGTGAAGTTGCAAAAAGGGTGGCGACCTTGAACGCTCTACCAACCGCTACATTACCGCCTTATGATTTCTTTTTACGGCGTTTGAAGTAAAGCATACCGCCAAGCCCTACGCAGGAAAGACCGAGCATGGCAAGATAAGCATAGATATTGGTATTGTCGCCTGTTTTTGGGCTGTCACTTGTCTTAGTAACCATAGATGGTGTATCCGGCGTGTCGGTATCCTTTGGTGTGTCTGGGACTTCCGGCACTTCCTTGATTGTCACAGTCTGTCCATCGTCTGTGATGTCCTTATGTTCTGTCACTTTCTTTGGTTCGTCTGGATTGGTCATATCGTATAATTCCTCAAATGTGACAAGGCTCTTACCACCAAGAGAAGAACCATCAAAAGTAAATGCAATCTCAACTGTCATTTTTTCATTGTCGGCTGTAAACTCATAATCATTGGATACTTTCTTTCCATCAATCAGAAGTTCTGCATTTTCCTCTTTTAACATCTGCCAGCCGGAAAGTTTGTATTTTGTTCCAACTTCCAGCCCATCTAATGTGACTTTATCCACAATCGTTACATCTTTTCCGGCTTCGATTTCTTTCTTGCCGTTCTTGTCCGTAGCGGTCGTATGGATTTTGATGATACGTTCTGTGATAAGAACAGTCTGTCCATCATCGTTGATGTCTTTATGTTCGGCAACCTTGACAGGCTCTTTCGGATTGCTTATATCGTACAATTCCTCAAAAGTAACAAGGTTCTGACCGCCAAGAGCTGAACCGTCAAAACTGTAAGTAATCTCAACCGTCATTTTTTCACTGTCAGCAGTGAAAGTATAATTACTGTCTACACGTTTCCCGTCAATCAGAAGTTCGGCGTTTTCTTCCTTTAACATCTGCCAGCCGGAAAGTTTATATTTTGTTCCAGCTTCCAAGCCATCAAGTGTGACTTTGTCCACGATCTTGATGTCCTTTCCGGCAACAATCATTTTTTCGCCTGTTTTCTTGTCGGTCGCTGTGGTATGGATTGTGATTTCTTTTTCGTATTCATCAGTAAGTGTCCCTAAATCTACGGTCACTTTATTTCTGGATACGACCACCTCAAAAGCTGGAATCAGCTTAAATCCGGCGTTGGAATCACACTTTAATTCCTCAATCACATAGGTATCATAGAGTAATGCACCTTTGCTGTCGTCTGGTTCAGATGTCCCAAACCATACACCGTCCTCACTGGATTTTCCGGCATTGGTATTGACCTTGTGGGAAGCCCAGCTTGAAGCAGTGGAGAACTGACCGTTTTTGTCAGTAACTACAATATGGGATTCTCCTGTTGTCTTGCTTGTAATTCTGAATGGAACACCTGCAAGGCGTTTGTGTGTACCTGCACCGATTTTTACACCCTCAATATCGCCACGCTTAATCTGGTTGTAGACAGAGTGGGATTTGTCGGTCAAATCCACGATTTTTCCATCTTCCGTGATAGAAAAGTCGATTGTCTTTGCACCATCTGTTAAGTAGCCCTCTGGTGCTTTGCTTTCTTCTAATCTGTAATTTCCGTAAGGGAGCAAGTCAGCAGAAGTAGAAGCAATTCCATCAATGCCTGTCTGAATCTTCTTGACAGTTTCATTCTTGTTGTATAATTTTCCCTCTACCAGTACAGGACTGTTATTTAAGGAAATGATATTAAATTCTGTGTACTGTAAGGTCGCACTTCCCTGTGCTTTGGTATCCTTTGTTTCAAGGTCACGTTTCTGGATTTTTACACCGCCACGGATAACCTTGTCAGATACGGAATACTGGTTACTTCCAGAAAGTATGGTAAGTTCGCCATCTTCGGAAATCTGTGTAAGGTACGTCCCCTTAATCTGTTCAGAACTTCCGTCAGCCTGCATATATGCACCATCTAATAAGTAGCCGTTTGGTGCTTTTGTTTCTGTGACAGTGAGTGTACCAAGTGGCAGTACATTTTTACCGTCCTGTGTATAGAAGCTGTCGCCGGATACTTTGTAGCTGTCGGCAAGTCTGGATACATAATGGATAGTTCCGTCACTGTCTTTTTCGGCAACGGTTTTGGTTGTCCATGTACGGGTAGCTTTTGCAGGTAGATTATCTGCATTGTAGTATCCGTCATAATAGCTCCATGTGAACTCTGCACCCTCTAAAGAAGCAGTTCCCTGTGGAGTAGATTTTCCTGTTTCCATGTCAATTTTGAATAAATCAATCAAAGTCTCTGTGACCTTTGGAGTGTCAGCAACAGTTAATGTCGCTGTTTTTCCAACTTCCACATTTAAGGCATGGACAGTAGAATCCAGCTTGTAACCTTTTGGTGCGGAAAGTTCTTTGATGTAAACTGTTCCGACTTTTACCTCAACTTCTTTGGTATCGCCGTTTCCATCGGCAGTAAGTGTGGCAAGCTGGCTGTTACAGCCCTTATCAGAATAGACACCAAATGTCGCACCCTCAAAGGAATAGTTGGCATTGCCATCTGTGACCGTTGGATTGGAAGAAGTCTTTTTGACCTTTGCATTTCCTACATTTAACTTCGCCCAGAACTGTCCGATGTCCTGTCCTTCGCCAGTATAAATGTAACCGCCACATTCATAGCGTCCCTTATTTGCTTTCACAAATGCTTTCGCACCAGCGTAAACTTCATTCTGTACTGCCTGTGAGATTTCATTATAGGAAGCTCTGACGTTATCGCACTGCCAGCCGAGCTGTTCACTCAACCTCTGCCAGACAACACACTGTTCCAGCAAGTATCCCTGTTTGTAATTCAAGTTCGTATGAGAAGCGGTATATTGCTTGACGTACTCTAAGGAAAGAGCAACGTCCGCAATCTGATCGCTACTCATACGGGAGCTTGCGTCAGAACGTGTTTTATATCCATTCTTAAAACTGGTGTTGATATCCACGCAGTAGGCAGTTTCGCCCTCAACTTTCATGTGTCCCTCATTGAATGTAGATTTGATAGAACCATCATTCATAACGTGTTCAATGTAGCCGACACGTTCTGCTGATTCTGTCCAGTATTGATTGCCGGAAGCGTGAACCGCCGTCACTGGTAATGCCGTGAGAATGGTTGCAAAAGCAAGCGTCCCTGTCAGCAATCGCTTTACTAGCTTATTCATATTTTCTCTTTCTCCTTTCGATTTTGGGTAAAAAAATAGACGCTCATTTCTGAACGCCTAAATATCGAAAACACTGGAACTATGTAGGATAGCTTGTTTTATCTTCATATTATATTGTGTAATGTTGTTCTTACGAAGTCGCCCCAGAACAGAAGGCACGCTCC
Organism: Blautia sp. aa_0143; assembly: GCF_004167315.1. Lineage (NCBI taxonomy): Bacteria > Bacillati > Bacillota > Clostridia > Lachnospirales > Lachnospiraceae > Blautia > Blautia sp. aa_0143. The sequence goes on along the minus strand of NZ_RCXU01000006.1, from coordinate 23,811 downwards.
ACCTACGATAATATCCTCCGGGTGGTGAAAAATATCCCGGAGGTTGCAGATCCCATCCGTTTCCTTCGGGCAAGAGAGGTGGTTCATTTCCAGCGTTTCGGTGAAGCATTGCGTTCTGTGCAGGAGCAGCTGGATGCCAAAAATTTCTATGCCTTTAACCCGAGCTTTGATGCTCCGTGCAAAGCCTCCTGTGAAGAGTGATGGATCAGAGAAAAAATCTGTCTGACAGGAATCATATCTGAAATAAAAAGAGCTGCACAGCCGGCAGGAATCCTGCGGCTGTGCAGCTTTGAATTTGTTTTCTTGGAAAAAGATGTTTGTAACCTACATTTCTTGTTATGCGTCTTTTTTATCGTCTTTATGCAGATTCTTCTGTGCTGTGGAAAGCATAAGTTTGATCCTGTTCAGCTGATTTACTTCGCTGGCACCTGGATCGTAGTCGATGGCAACAATGTTGGCTTCCGGATGCTCACGGCGAACTTCCTTGATGACACCTTTTCCTACGATGTGGTTCGGCAGGCATCCAAAAGGCTGGATGCAGACGATGTTCGGGACACCGCCATGGATGAGTTCCATCATCTCTCCGGTCAGGAACCATCCTTCACCGGTCTGATTTCCGGCAGAAACGATGGGCGCAGCCATTTTTGCAAGATCACGGATATCTGCGGCCGGTGTAAAGTGGCGGCTCTGCTCCAGAGCCTCATTTGCTGTTTTTCTCAGCCAGTCGATGGCTCTGAGACCAAGATTTGCGATGGTTGCCTTGGATTTCTTGAATCCAAGCTTTTCAACCTTGAAATTCTGGTTGTAGAAGCAGTAGCAGATAAAGTCGATAAGATCCGGAACAACCGGTTCTGCCCCTTCTGCCTCCAGAAGATCTGCCAGGTGGTTGTTGGCAGCAGGCAGGAACTTGACAAGGATCTCACCTACGATACCAACGCGAGGCTTTTTCTCATCGGAGATCGGGATCGTATCAAAATCATGGACCATCTCACGGCACATTTTTTTGAAGGTACCATGGCTGACGCTGCTGCCTGTTACGAAGGCAATGACGCGCTGCTCCCAGATTTTGTGCTTGCGGTTTACGATACCCTTTTCCAGCTCGTAAGGACGCATGCGATATACGCATTTCATCAGGATATCACCGAATACGGCACCGTAAACGATACGCTTGATCAGCGGCAGTGTCAGCTTAAAGCCAGGGTTGCTCTCCAGTCCGCTTAAGTTGAGGGAGATAACCGGAATCTGTTCCATGCCGGCTTTTTTCAGAGCACGGCGGATGAATGCGATATAGTTGGAGGCACGGCAGCCGCCGCCTGTCTGAGACATGATGACTGCAGTTTTGTTCAGGTCATATTTGCCGGAAAGAAGAGCATCCATGATCTGTCCCACAACCATCAGGGACGGATAGCAGGCATCGTTGTTTACATATTTAAGGCCCACATCAACAGCATGCTTGTTGTCGTTGGGGAGGACTTCCAGGTTATAGCCGGATGCTTTAAAAGCAGCCTCAAAGATTCCGAAGTGGAATGGAGACATCTGCGGGCAGAGAATGGTGTACTCCTTACGCATCTGCTTGGTAAAGGATATCTTCTCAATGGAAGCCGGCTTGATGTTCCTTTTTTTATTCTGTGCCTGTTTTGCACGGATAGCAGCGATCAGGGAACGGATACGGATCCTTGCCGCACCCAGGTTGTTGACCTCATCGATCTTCAGGCAGGTGTAGATCTTGTCACTTCCATCCAGGATCTCATAAACCTCATCGGTGGTAACGGCATCAAGTCCGCATCCGAAGGAATTCAGCTGGATCAAATCCAGATCCTCTCTTGTTTTTACAAAATTTGCGGCAGAGTAGAGACGGGAGTGATACATCCACTGGTCGTTGACACGGATGGGACGCTCCAGATGTCCAAGGTGTGCAACGGAGTCTTCGGTAAATACGGCGATTCCGTAGCTGTTGATCATATCCGGGATACCGTGGTGGATTTCCGGATCAATATGGTATGGACGGCCTGCAAGAACGATTCCGCGGCGGCCGGTTTCTTTCAGGTACTGCAGGGTTTCTTCACCCTTTTTCTGGATATCCATATGTACGGCTGCAAGTTCTTCCCAGGCCTTATGGGCAGCAGCTTTGACCTCGGCAGCAGGAATATCCTGGAATTCTTCCACAAGGCGGTTTGTCAGGATATCCTCGGAAGTAAATGCCAGGAACGGGTTGCGGAAGGTGATGGATGGATCACTGAGCTCGTCCACATTGTTCTTGATATTTTCCGCATAGGAAGTAACGATCGGGCAGTTATAATGGTTGACCGCATCCGGGAACTCGTTGCGTTCGTAAGGGATGCATGGGTAGAAGATAAACTTCACACCGTTACGGATCAGCCATGTGACATGTCCGTGAGCAAGCTTGGCCGGGTAGCATTCGGATTCACTTGGGATGGACTCAATACCCAGCTCGTAGATCTTACGTGTGGAAGTAGGAGAAAGCACCACCTGGTATTTCAGCTCTGTAAAGAAGGTATACCAGAACGGGTAATTCTCAAACATATTCAGAACACGTGGGATACCAACCTGTCCACGGGTAGCCTTATCTGCGGAAAGTGGTTCATAGGAAAAGAGCCTCTTATATTTGTAATCGAAAAGGTTTGGGATATGATCCTTGTTCTTTTCTTTTCCAAGTCCGCGCTCACAGCGGTTTCCGCTGATGTATTTACGGCCGCCGGAGAATTTGTTGATGGTCAGACGGCAGTTGTTGGTACATCCGCGGCAGTTTGCCATGGAGGTGGTGTACTGGAGGCTGTTGATCTGATCGATGGAAAGCATGGAGGTTTTTTCACCCTCCTGATAGCGCTCCCTTGCGATTAGAGCAGCACCGAAAGCACCCATGATCCCGGCGATATCCGGGCGGATGGCCTGGCAGTTGGCAATCTTCTCAAAGCTGCGGAGAACTGCGTCATTATAGAAGGTACCACCCTGTACAACGATGTGCTTGCCAAGCTCGGAAGCATCGGAAACCTTGATAACCTTGTAGAGGGCGTTTTTGATAACGGAGTAGGCAAGACCAGCGGAGATATCGGAAACCTCAGCGCCTTCCTTCTGGGCCTGCTTAACTTTGGAATTCATAAATACAGTACAGCGTGTTCCAAGATCAATGGGATGTTTTGCAAAAAGAGCTGCTTTTGCAAAGTCCTGTACTGTGTAGTTCAGAGATTTTGCAAAGGTTTCGATAAAGGAACCGCAGCCTGAGGAACATGCTTCGTTGAGCTGTACACTGTCAACAGTCTGGTTACGGATCTTGATACATTTCATATCCTGACCGCCGATATCCAGGATGCAGTCTACTTCAGGATCAAAGAAAGCAGCTGCGTAATAATGGGAAACGGTTTCGACTTCACCTTCGTCAAGAAGAAGTGCCGCTTTGATCAGGGCTTCGCCGTAACCGGTGGAGCAGGAAAAAGCAATTTCTGCATCTTCCGGAAGAAGGCTGTAAATCTCCTTGATGGAGTTGATGGTGGTTTTCAGCGGGTTTCCGTTGTTACTGCTGTAGAAGGAATAAAGAAGAGTTCCGTCTTCGCTTACCAGCGCGGTTTTTGTTGTGGTAGAACCGGCGTCGATCCCCAGGAAGCATTTTCCCTTATAGGTGGAAAGATCTCCGGTTTTTACCCTGTAGGCACTCTGACGGTCATGGAAAGCCTGGTAGTCGTCCTCTGTGGCAAAAAGCGGCTCCATACGTTCTACCTCAAAATCCAGCTTGATGGTGGTCCGCATGCGTTCCTTCAGTTCAGTCAGGGAAACGGTAACATCCTGCTTTGCATTCAGGGCGGAGCCGATGGCTGCGAACAGATGAGAGTTGTCTGGTGCGATAATATGTTCATCATCCAGCTTCAGGGTTCGGATAAAAGCAGTCTTCAGCTCAGAAAGGAAGTGAAGAGGCCCGCCAAGGAAGGCAACGTGTCCGCGGATCGGTTTACCGCAGGCAAGACCAGAAATGGTCTGGTTGACAACTGCCTGGAAAATGGAGGCAGAAAGGTCTTCCTTAGTTGCTCCGTCGTTGATCAGTGGCTGGATATCTGTTTTTGCGAAAACACCGCAACGTGCCGCAATGGGATAAAGTGCCTTGTAATGTTTGGCGTATTCATTAAGACCTGGTGCATCGGTCTGGAGCAGAGATGCCATCTGGTCAATGAAGGAACCGGTACCGCCGGCACAGATGCCATTCATACGCTGCTCTACATTTCCGTTTTCGAAATAGATGATCTTGGCATCCTCGCCTCCAAGCTCGATAGCAACATCCGTCTTTGGTGCCAGCTTCTGTAGGGAAGTGGATACGGCGATAACCTCCTGTACAAAAGGTACTTCCAGATGATTGGCAAGTGTCAGTCCGCCGGAACCTGTAATGACCGGACAGAGTGTCAGTTCACCAAGCTGATCCTCAGCTTTCTGAAGAAGATCTGCAAGGGTTTCCTGGATATTTGCAAAATGTCTCTCATAGTCGGAGAAGACAAGCGTATCGTTTTCGTCTAAGATCGCAATCTTAACAGTGGTGGAACCAATGTCAATTCCAAGTGTGTGTTTCTTCATAAAAAATTGATTTCCTCCTCGTTGTATCTATACAGGGGTTGCCCGACTCTGACATTTCTGTCAGATGGGAGTTGTTTCTTCTTATTATAAAGGATTTTTAAGCGAATATTCTATATTATACGATATCGTTTAAAAAATGGCAATGTAAAAGTTTAACAATCAGTAGCCGTAAAGAAAAAAATGTGTTATGATATTGACTAAAAGTTTTGAAAGATATTTGCATCGGCAGCTGGTTATGGCTGTATCTGCGACGCAGATGCCGGGCAGAGACAACTTTAAAATGTTTTTAGAAGGGAAATGAAATGGCAGAATATAAACTGATCACAACAGAAGGAAGAGCGAAAAGGGGCGAGTTTAAGACGGTCCACGGAACGATCCAGACTCCTGTTTTTATGAATGTAGGAACAATTGCAGCAATTAAAGGTGCAGTTTCCACTGTGGATCTTCATGAGATCGGTACACAGGTAGAGCTGTCCAATACCTATCATCTTCATGTGCGCCCTGGCGACAAGGTGGTAAAGCAGCTGGGAGGTCTTCATGAATTTATGAACTGGGACAGACCGATCCTTACCGATTCCGGCGGATTCCAGGTGTTTTCGCTGGCGAAGCTTCGTAAGATCAAGGAAGAGGGCGTGTATTTTAACTCTCATATCGATGGTCATAAGATTTTTATGGGACCGGAGCAGAGCATGCAGATCCAGTCAAATCTGGCTTCTACCATTGCAATGGCCTTTGATGAGTGCCCAAGCAGTGTGGCAGACAGGGATTATGTACAGAAATCGGTAGCGCGTACAACACGCTGGCTTAAAAGATGCAAGGATGAGATGGCTCGTCTGAACAGTCTGCCGGATACCATTAACAAGAACCAGCTTCTTTTTGGCATTAACCAGGGGGCTGTTTATGAAGATATCCGTATTGAGCATGCCCAGGCTATCGCGGAGATGGATCTGGACGGCTATGCAGTGGGCGGCCTTGCAGTTGGTGAAAGTCATGAGGAGATGTACCGGATCCTGGATGAGGTGGTTCCGCATTTGCCGCAGAACAAGCCGACGTATCTTATGGGGGTTGGTACCCCGGCCAATATCCTGGAGGGGGTTGAGCGTGGTATTGACTTTTTTGACTGTGTATATCCCAGCCGTAACGGCCGTCATGGTCACGTGTATACCAACCATGGCAAGATGAATCTTTTTAATGCAAAGTATGAGCTGGATTCCAAACCGATCGATGAGGAGTGCCAGTGCCCGACCTGCCGTCATTACAGCAGAGCGTATATCCGTCATCTTCTGAAGGCGAAGGAGATGCTTGGCATGAGGCTTTGTGTTCTGCATAATCTGTATTTCTATAATCATATGATGGAAGAGATCAGGGATGCGCTGGATGCAGGGAATTTTGCGGCTTATAAGAAGATGCGTCTGGAAGGCTTTGAGGAAGGCAGGATCAACGGGAACCGGTAAGTTTTATTTATAAAATTTGTGTAAATTACTTTGATTTTATAAGAAAACTCTTGAAGGTTTTTTGGTTTTTGTGTATGATAGTACGAAGTGACACTTTTAGAGGTCAGTAACGGCGGGGGTACCGCAGATTATTTGTTTTTAGCAGGAGGAATTTGAAATGATCGCATCATCTACAGCGGCAGCTGGCGGACTTAGCGCGGGTCTTGGTATTGTCTGGATCGTAGTTCTGTTTGGAATTATGTATTTTATGATGATCCGTCCGCAGAAGAAGGAGCAGAAGAGAACTCAGACTATGTTGAACAGCATGGAGGTTGGTGACAGTGTTGTTACTACCAGTGGTTTTTATGGTGTTGTTATTGATATGACTGAGGAAGATGTTATTGTTGAGTTTGGTAATAATAAGAATTGCCGTATTCCTATGAGGAAGCAGGCGATTGCTGAGGTTGAGAAGGCTGATCAGGCTTCTGCTTGATGCTTTTTTTCGCAATAACTTGAATATGAGAGAGGCACTGCGTTTTTTGTGACGTGGTGTCTTTTTTTGTATTTGTATGTGGACGAATGGACGAACGAACGGATGAAGGGACGCCGGGGAAGGGGATGCTGGCTGGTCTGCGGCTTCGTCGGGGGCTGGCTTCTAGGACGCCGGAAATCTGCTAAAAGCGTTTTTAAAAAGTCCGAACTCGCGGCCTGCTGCCGCTCAGACAGCGGACTTTTGAAAAACAACGCAGATTCCCGCCGTCCAAGAATCAGCTCCCCTCCTGCAGAAGCAGAGCCATCCAGCATCCCCTTCCCCGGCTGGTGCTTCCGGTGAGAAATAGTGTCGTTTGACGGTTGGTTGTGGGTCGTCAGCGCTGCGCTGGACGACTGCAATGGCTGAGTTTGTGTTGGGTTGGGGGGACGGCTGAGGCGCTGCGCTGTCAGCCTGGGGTTGCGGATGTGCTAGAATTGCGGATGTGATGGGAATATGACAATTGTAATATTGTATAGAAATAAGTGGATTTTTGGTAAAATTCGTGTAATAATGATGTTACTATCAGAAATGAGAGTGACGATGGCTTTGGAATATCGTAAAATTGTAAATAAGAATGAATTTTCAGAAAGGGGTTGGATTTATGGGTCTTATCAGAGCGGCTGTGGGTGCAGCGGGTGGTACGTTGGCGGATCAGTGGAAGGAGTTTTTTTACTGTGAGGCTATGGATAAAGAAGTGATGGTTGTGAAGGGGACGAAGAGGTCTTCTTCCAGGTCTTCCAATAAGCATGGGAGTGATAATATCATTTCCAGCGGCAGCGGGATCGCTGTGGCGGATGGTCAGTGCATGATGATCGTGGAGCAGGGAAAGGTTGTTGAGGTTTGTGCGGATCCGGGAGAGTATACGTATGATGCTTCTACGGAGCCGAGTATTTTTTCAGGTAGTCTGGGTGACGGAATCAGGAAGACCTTTGATACGATCGGGAAGAGGTTTGCTTTTGGCGGTGATACGGGTAAGGATCAGAGGGTGTATTATTTTAATACCAAGGAGCTTGTGGATAACAAGTTTGGTACTGCTAATCCGATCCCGTTCCGGGTTGTGGATTCCAGGATCGGGCTGGATGTGGATGTGGCTGTGAGGTGTCATGGTGTTTATTCCTACAGGATCGCGGATCCCCTTCTTTTTTATACGAATGTGTGTGGAAATGTGGAGCGGGAGTATACCAGAGAGGAGCTGGACGGACAGCTGAAGGCGGAGTTTATCAGTGCGCTGCAGCCTGCTTTCGGAAGGCTTTCGGAACTGGAGATGCGTCCGAATCAGATCGTGACTCATAATACGGAGCTGGAGAATGCCATGAATGAGGTGCTTTCTGCCAAGTGGGAGGAGCTTCGTGGGCTTAAGGTGGTCAGTGTGGCACTTGGTTCTGTGACATTGCCGGATGAGGATGCCGAGATGATCAAGCAGGCTCAGCGTACGGCTATGATGCGTGATCCTGCTATGGCTGCGGCTACTCTGACCGGGGCCCAGGCGGATGCTATGAAGGCTGCGGCTTCTAATTCAGCAGGGGCTATGACTGGTTTTATGGGCATGGGTATGGCTGCTAATGCAGGTGGTCTGAATGCTCAGCAGTTGTTTGAGATGGGCCAGAAGCAGCAGGCGCAGCAGCAGAGTGTACAGCAGCAGGCAGCGCAGCCGGTTTCGCCGGCAGGGAACGGAGCAGGGGCTGCGGCTGCGGCTGGTTCCTGGACCTGCAGTTGTGGTGCGGTTTCTTCGGGGAAATTCTGTCCGGAGTGTGGTGCATCGCGTCCGGTGGAGGACAGCTGGACCTGTTCCTGCGGTACGGTGAATAAAGGCAAGTTTTGTATGAACTGCGGAGCGAAGAAACCGGAGAAGAAGATGCAGTATCGCTGCAGCAGGTGCGGATGGGAACCGGCAGATCCGGAGAATCCACCGAAATTCTGCCCGGAGTGCGGTGATCCGTTCGGACCGGAGGATGCAGTATAGATCAGAAAGAGAGATGGTCAGGAGCAAAATGCAGGGTAACTCCTGCCGGTTGTTGGATACAGAATGATGAAGTGAGGTGAATATATGGCGAAGATGCAGGAGTTTAAGTGTCCGTGCTGTGGTGGCTCCATAGAGTTTGACAGTTCTGTGCAGAAGATGAAGTGTCCGTTTTGTGATACGGAGTTTGATGTTGGTACGTTATCGGAATATGCCCAGACTGTGGAGGAAGAGCAGCCTGAGGATATGAGCTGGTCGGATGAGGCCGGCAGTGAGTGGCAGGACGGGGAGAGTGAGGGGCTGCGTACCTATGTGTGCAAGTCCTGTGGCGGTGAGATCGTGGGAGATGCCAACACGGCAGCAACGGCCTGCCCGTTTTGCGGAAGTCCGGTGGTAATGACCGGGCAGCTGTCCGGTGCACTGAAGCCGGATTATGTGATCCCGTTTAAGCTGGACAAGAAAGCGGCAAAGGAGAGGCTGAAAAAGCATCTTACCGGTAAGAGGCTTTTGCCGAAAGCATTTAAGTCAGAGAATCATATCAGCGAGGTTAAGGGCATCTACGTTCCGTTTTGGCTGTATGACACAGACGCAGATGCAGATATCCGTTACCGTGCAACAAAGACCCGGTTCTGGAGCGATAGTGATTATGATTATACGGAGACCAGCTATTATGCAGTACACAGAAGTGGTTCTCTTGGTTTTGATCATGTACCGGTGGATGGCTCTGCCAGCATGGAAAATGATCTGATGGAGTCTATAGAGCCTTTTGATTTCAAAGAAGCGGTGGATTTTCAGACTGCGTATCTGGCTGGATATTTTGCAGATAAATATGATGTGACAGCGAGCGAGTGTGAGGAACGTGCCAATGAGCGTATCCGCCGCAGCACAGAGGCTGCATTCCGGGATACGGTGAGAGGATACGCCAGTGTGGCACCGGAGAATACCAGTATCCGGCTTCATAACGGGACAACGAAATATGCGTTATATCCCGTATGGATCCTGCAGACGAAGTGGAAGGGTGATAATTACATATTTGCCATGAATGGTCAGACAGGGAAATTTGTGGGAAATCTGCCTACAGACAAGAACGCTTTTGCACGATGGTTCCTGGGAACAACGGGGGTCGTGGGTGTGATCACTTATATTATCCTGTATCTGATCTGGGCTTTGTAGGGAGGTGGATGCCATGAAAAAAAGAATATCTGTATTTTTGATATCGATCCTTTTGTGTCTGGCATGTGCTTTTCCAGTATGGGCAGGCACCGTAAGCCGTCTGGATGACCAGGCGGGCCTTCTGGATGCAGAGCAGCAGGAGAGCCTGAGCAGTACTCTGGATGAGATCAGTGAGCGAGATCAGGTAGATGTTGTGGTCGTTACCGTTAACAGTCTTGAGGGAAAAACGGCCCAGGCGTATGCGGAGGATTATTTTATTGACCATGGATATGGACAGGGGGAAAATGGTGACGGTATTTTATTCCTGTTGGATATGGGAGACCGTAACTGGGCCATTGCAACACACGGATATGCGATAGAAGTGTTTACGGATGCCGGACAGTCCTACATCATGGATCAGGTGAAGCCTTATTTAAGTGACGGTGATTATAACGAAGCGTTTCATAAGTTTGCCACGGAATGCGATGATTTTATCACGCAGGCAGATGAGGCAGAGCCATACGATGTGGAAAACCTTCCAGATGAGCCTTTTGCGGTTGGGATAAACCTGCTGATCGCTCTTGCTGTGGGGCTTGTGGCAGGATTACTGGTGACCGGAAATATGAGAAGAAAGCTGAAAACTGTGCGAAAACAGGATCGGGCGGCTTCTTATGTGCGGCAGGGCAGTATGAATGTGACCAGAAGTAATGATTTTTACCTCTACAGTACGGTATCAAAATCCGCAAAACCGAAAAATGAGGATAATAACGGTGGTTCCAGCACCCATACCTCATCTTCCGGTGATACCTTCGGTGGTTCCAGCGGGAAATTCTGAGAAGATCATCAGGAAAAACAGAATATGATAAAAAAAGAAAGACTGCTGTACCGGAATGGTAGGGCAGTTTTTCTTTTTTCTGTGTGCGAAAGTATGTCTCTGTGGCGGCAGAAACAGGGAATTGCCGTTTATTTTTTGCATTCCGGAAATAACTTTATCTATTTAATAGGTTGAAATCCGTCGAAAAGTGCGTTATGATAATAACAATTATCCACACCAGTGCGTTAAAATTTTACAGCACAGGGGAAATCGGAGGAGTGAATAAAATGGAGTACAAGATTGCCCTGATTCCGGGAGACGGAATCGGTCCGGAGATTGTTGCCGAGGCCAAAAAAGTTTTAGACAGAGTATGTGAGAAATACAGTCATAAATTTTCATACACAGAGGTTCTTTTAGGAGGGGCATCCATTGATGCTCACGGAGTACCTCTTACAGAGGAAGCCATTGCCCAGGCAAAAGCTTCTGATGCAGTACTGATGGGTTCCATTGGCGGTGATGCCAAGACATCCCCGTGGTACAAGCTGGAGCCGTCCAAACGCCCGGAGGCAGGCCTTCTTGCGATACGTAAGGCGTTGAACCTGTTTGCAAACCTTCGTCCGGCTTATCTTTACAATGAGCTTCGTGATGCCTGCCCGCTCCGTGATGAGATCATCGGAGATGGTTTTGACATGATCATCGTAAGAGAGCTTACAGGAGGTCTTTATTTCGGAGCAAGAAAGACTACTGAGGAGAACGGAGTCCGCACAGCGGTAGATACTCTTTCTTATAATGAGAATGAGATCCGCCGTATTGCCATTAAGGCATTTGAGATCGCACGTAAGAGAAGAAATAAGGTTACAAGTGTAGATAAAGCCAATGTTCTTGATTCTTCCAGACTCTGGAGAAGTGTAGTGGAGGATGTGGCAAAGGATTATCCGGATGTAACACTGGAGCATATGCTGGTTGATAACTGTGCAATGCAGTTGGTACGTGATCCGAAGCAGTTTGATGTTATCCTTACAGAAAACATGTTTGGAGATATCCTCTCTGATGAGGCAAGTATGGTGACCGGTTCCATCGGAATGCTTTCCTCCGCAAGCTTAAATGAGACAAAGCTTGGTCTCTATGAGCCGAGCCATGGTTCTGCACCGGATATCGCAGGCCAGAACAAGGCAAACCCCATCGCAACCATTCTTTCCGCTGCCATGATGCTGAGATATTCTCTGGATCTTGATAAAGAAGCAGATGCTGTGGAAACAGCAGTACAGAAGGTTCTCACAGAGGGTTACAGAACAGGAGATATCATGTCTGACGGATGCAAGCTTGTCGGAACCAGAGAGATGGGCGATCTGATCGCAGATGCCATTGCATAAATAAAGCGGGACAGAAAGAAGAAAACGAAACAGAACAGAAAGAACCGGTACCTGGAAGAGGAAGTCTATAAACAGATACCGGATCCTATCGTAAAGAATAAAAAGGAGAGACCTTAAAAATGAAAAGTGATACCGTAAGAAAAGGCACACAGCAGGCACCACATCGTTCCCTGTTCAATGCCCTTGGAATGACAAAGGAAGAAATGGACAAACCACTGGTAGGAATCGTAAGCTCTTATAACGAGATCGTACCGGGACATATGAACCTTGACAAAATTGTAAATGCTGTAAAGCTCGGCGTTGCAATGGCTGGCGGCACACCGGTTGTATTTCCGGCGATCGCAGTATGTGACGGAATCGCAATGGGACACGTTGGCATGAAATATTCCCTTGTAACACGTGACCTGATCGCAGATTCCACAGAGGCCATGGCACTGGCTCATCAGTTTGATGCTCTGGTCATGGTTCCCAACTGTGACAAAAACGTACCTGGTCTTCTGATGGCAGCGGCAAGGATCAACGTTCCTACTGTATTCGTAAGCGGCGGTCCGATGCTTGCCGGCCATGTAAAAGGGCACAAAACCAGTCTTTCCAGTATGTTTGAGGCAGTAGGATCTTATGCAGCAGGAACCATCACAGCAGATGATCTGGAAGAATTCGAGAACAAAACCTGCCCGACCTGCGGATCATGTTCCGGTATGTACACTGCGAACAGCATGAACTGCCTGACAGAGGTTCTCGGTATGGGACTGAAAGGAAACGGTACCATCCCGGCAGTATACTCTGAACGTATCCGTCTTGCAAAGCATGCAGGAATGCAGGTAATGGAAATGTACAGAAGGAACATCCGCCCAAGAGACATTATGACAAAAGAGGCAGTTTTAAATGCACTTACAGTAGATATGGCACTTGGATGCTCCACAAACAGTATGCTTCATCTTCCGGCTATCGCACATGAGATCGGAATGGATTTTGATATCAGCTTTGCAAATGAGATCAGTGAGAAGACCCCGAACCTTTGCCACCTTGCACCGGCAGGCCCGACCTACATGGAAGATCTTAATGAGGCCGGTGGTGTCTATGCGGTCATGAATGAGCTGAACAAGCTGGGACTTCTCCATACAGAGTGTATGACAGTAACCGGAAAAACAGTAGGTGAGAATATCAAAAACTGTGTAAACCTGAATCCGGATGTTATCCGCCCGATCGACAATCCGTATACAAAGACAGGCGGACTTGCAGTACTGAAAGGAAACCTTGCACCGGATGGTGGTGTTGTAAAACGTTCTGCAGTTGTACCGGAGATGCTGGTACATGAAGGTCCTGCACGTGTATTTGACAGCGAGGATGACGCAATTGTTGCCATCAAGGGCGGTAAGATCGTAGAGGGAGATGTTGTGGTTATCCGCTACGAGGGACCAAAGGGTGGTCCTGGAATGCGAGAGATGCTGAATCCTACATCTGCTATTGTGGGAATGGGACTTGGTTCTTCCGTAGCCCTGATCACCGACGGACGTTTCAGTGGTGCATCCAGAGGAGCCGCTATCGGACACGTATCACCGGAGGCAGCAGTAGGCGGCCCGATCGCACTGGTTGAGGAAGGCGATATCATCAGCATCAATATTCCGGAGCTGAAACTGGAGATCAAGGTTTCAGATGAAGAGATGCAGGCTAGAAGAGAAAAATGGCAGCCAAGAGAGCCGAAGGTGACAACCGGATATCTGGCAAGATACGCTTCCATGGTAACATCCGGAAACCGTGGTGCGATCCTGGAAGTACCGAAAGCAAAATAAGGAGGAACGAAAGATATGCAGCTTACAGGTGCAGAGATCATCGTAGAATGTCTGAAGGAACAGGGCGTTGATACCGTATTTGGATATCCGGGCGGCGCGATCCTGAATGTTTACGATGCCTTATATGAATACAAAGATGAGATCACACATGTACTGACCTCTCACGAGCAGGGTGCATCCCATGCTGCTGACGGTTATGCAAGAGCGACTGGAAAGGTGGGTGTCTGCCTGGCAACCTCCGGTCCAGGAGCAACTAACCTGGTAACAGGGATAGCGACTGCATACATGGATTCCGTACCGATGGTAGCCATTACTGCAAACGTAGGAAGACCACTCCTGGGAAGAGATTCTTTCCAGGAGGTTGATATCGCAGGTATCGTAATGCCTGTAACAAAATACAGTTTCATCGTAAAGAATATCGAAGATCTTGCAGATACGTTAAGAAGAGCATTTTATATTGCAAAAAGCGGAAGACCTGGCCCGGTGCTTGTGGATGTCCCGAAGGATATCACAGGAATGAAATATGAATATGAGCCATGCCATCCGGCTACGGTTAACCGTGAGATCAAAAGTATCCGTAAAGAAGATATTGATCAGGCACTGGAAATGATCAGAGAGGCAGAGAAACCGTTTATTTTTGTTGGCGGTGGATGTGTGATCTCCGGTGCTGACCAGGAAGTACGTGAGCTGGCTCGCAGGATCCAGGCTCCTGTCTGCGATACTCTGATGGGCAAGGGTACCTTCCCGGGAGAAGATCCTCTCTATACAGGTATGGTAGGTATGCACGGAACCAAGACTTCCGATCTTGGCGTAACAGAGTGCGATCTTCTTATTGTTCTCGGTGCACGCTTCAGTGACCGTGTAACAGGAAATACCAAAACTTTTGCACATAATGCAAAAATCCTTCAGATCGATGTGGATGCTGCGGAGATCAATAAAAATATCAAAGTGGATGCCAGTGTGATCGGTGATGTGAAGGAAGTGCTGAAACGCCTTCTGGAGGAAATTCCGAAGAAAGAACATCCGGAGTGGATCGCACATATCCAGGAATTGAAATCAAAATATCCGCTGAATTATGATCACACACAGCTTACAGGTCCGTATATTATAGAGAAGCTTTATGAGTTGACCAACGGTGATGCGATCATCTCCACAGATGTTGGACAGCATCAGATGTGGGCGGCGCAGTATTATAAATACAAAGAGCCGAGAACTCTTCTTACTTCCGGCGGACTTGGAACCATGGGCTATGGCCTTGGCGCTGCAATTGGCGCGAAGATGGGCAGACCGGAAAAAACAGTTGTAAATATAGCAGGTGACGGATGCTTCCGTATGAATATGAATGAGCTGGCAACAGCTGCACGCTGTGGCAGACAGCTGATCCAGATTGTTATGAACAATCATGTACTGGGAATGGTGCGTCAGTGGCAGACGCTTTTCTATGGAAAGAGATACTCTTCCACAGTACTGGATGACGCCGTTGATTTTGTGAAATTATCAGAGGCGCTGGGTGCAAAAGCCATTCGTGTGACAAAGATGGAGGATGTGGAGCCTGCACTTAAGATGGCACTGGCAGCAGAGGGACCTGTCGTTCTGGATTGCTGGATCGATCAGGATCTGAGTGTGTTCCCGATGGTACCGGCTGGTGCGAACCTTGATGATGTATTTGACGAGGAGGATATGAAGAAACATGAGTAGAGTGTATAATTTTTCTGCCGGACCGGCAGTGCTTCCAGAGGAAGTACTCAAAGAAGTAGCGGATGAGATGATGGATTATAACGGCACAGGAATGTCTGTTATGGAAATGAGCCACAGAAGTGCAGCTTTTCAGGAGATCATTGATACTGCAGAGAAAGATCTCCGCGAGCTTATGAACATTCCGGATAACTACAAGGTACTTTTCCTTCAGGGAGGAGCATCCCAGCAGTTTGCCATGATCCCGATGAACCTCATGAAAAACAAGGTCGCAGATTATATCGTAACAGGACAGTGGGCAAAAAAAGCTTATCAGGAAGCTCAGAAATACGGAAAAGCAAACAAGATCGCATCTTCTGAAGATAAAACCTTCAGCTATATCCCGGACTGCAGTGATCTGCCGATCAGCCCGGATGCAGACTACGTATACATCTGTGAGAACAACACCATTTACGGCACAAAATTCAAAAAACTTCCAAACACAAAAGGTAAGACTCTGGTAGCAGATGTATCCTCCTGTTTCCTGTCTGAGCCGGTGGATGTAAGCAAATATGGTATTATCTATGGCGGTGTTCAGAAGAACATCGGACCGGCAGGTATGGTTATCGTGATCATCCGTGAGGATCTGATCACAGAGGATGTTCTTCCGGGAACCCCAACCATGCTTACTTATAAGACACATGCAGACGCAGGCTCTCTTTACAATACGCCGAATGCTTACTGCATCTATGTATGCGGAAAAGTATTCAAATGGCTGAAGAAGATGGGCGGTCTGGAAGTGATGAAGCAGCGCAATGAGGAAAAAGCCAAAATCCTTTATGATTACCTGGATTCCAGCAAGCTGTTCAAAGGAACTGTAGTTCCGGAAGACAGATCCCTTATGAATGTACCGTTCGTAACCGGTGACAAGGAAATGGATGCCAAGTTTGTTAAAGAGGCAACTGAAGCAGGACTTGTAAACCTGAAAGGACACCGTACTGTTGGCGGAATGCGTGCCAGCATCTACAATGCCATGCCAAAGGCCGGCGTAGAGGCACTGGTTGCATTCATGAAAAAATTCGAGGAGGAGAATGCATAATGTTCCAGTATCATTGCCTGAATCCGATCGCTGAAAAAGGTCTGAAACTTTTTGGCGATAATTATAAAAAAACAGAGACAGCTGACCAGTGTGACGCAATCCTTGTAAGAAGTGCAAAAATGCACGACATGGAGCTGCCGAAGAGCGTTTGCGCAGTTGCACGTGCAGGTGCAGGCGTCAATAATATTCCGGTTAAGGAGTATGCAGAGAAGGGTGTTGTTGTATTCAACACGCCTGGAGCCAATGCAAACGGCGTAAAAGAGCTGGTACTTGCAGGTATGCTCCTTGCATCCAGAGATATCGTAGGAGGTATCGAGTGGGTTGCACAGGAGAAAGATAAAGAGCACATCGGCAAGCTTGCCGAGAAGCAGAAAAAACAGTTCGCAGGATGCGAGATCAGCGGCAAAAAGCTTGGTATCATCGGTCTTGGAGCCATTGGAGCCATGGTGGCAAACGCAGCATGCGGTCTTGGCATGGAAGTATATGGCTATGACCCATATCTTTCTATTGATGCGGCATGGAACCTGTCCAGAACCATCAAGCACAGCAAGAGCCTGGATGAGATCTACAGCCAGTGCGATTATATCACCATTCATGTGCCGCTTCTTGACAGCACTAAGAAGATGATCAACAAAGAAGCTTTCGATAAGATGAAGGACGGCGTAGTTCTTCTGAATTTTGCAAGAGATCTTCTTGTTGATGAGGATGCGCTGATCGAGGCTGTTGAGAGTGGCAAGGTTAAGAAGTATGTAACTGACTTTGCAAATGAGACAGTTGCAGGACGCGAGGGTATTCTGGTAACTCCGCATCTTGGTGCGTCTACAGAGGAATCTGAAGAAAACTGTGCAGAGATGGCTGTAAAGGAGATCCGCGATTACCTTGAGAATGGTAATATCAAAAATTCAGTTAATTATCCGAACTGTGATATGCGTACCTGTGTGGCTGTTGGAAGAATCTCTCTTGCGCACAGCAACACACCGAATATGATCAGTCAGGTTACCAAGATCCTTGGATCTGAGGGACTGAATATTGCGGATATGACGAATAAGAGTAAAGGGGAGTTTGCTTATACTCTTATTGATCTTGAGAGTGCGGCATCTGCTAAGGCGTTGGATGAACTCAAGGAGATTGAGGGAATGTACAGGGTGCGTGTTGTTAAGTAAAGGAACAAGAGGTTAGAAATACTTTTTTTTAAATACTGTGTGGCGTTTGCTTTTTTGGCGAATGGTGCACAGTATTTTTTTTGAGGAAAAAAGGAAAACCGCAAAGGGGCCGCAAAGCCGCGGCCCCTCTGCACACCCCTCGGGCTTTTTTTAGGAGTGCTTGGTTGTGGAGGACGGGAGTTTGGTTGACTTGTGTCTGTATGCGACGGTGCTGGGAACGAAAGGTTGAGCCGATGGAGGAGAACGGCCTGACGGGGTTGTTGAGAGTGAAAAAGTCTTGAGGCCGTTATAGGTATGTGACGGTATTGGATGTGGAAGGTTGAGCCGAGAGTGAGGGTGGGAGGGCGTTGGTAGGTCTCGATGTGCGGGGCACATCTGCGGATTTTTTGGAATAATATAGAAGTGAATTTGAGCGGTAAATATATCAAATGCAGATATATCAAATGATCAAATTCAAATATATCAAATGATCAAATGTAAATATATCAAATTCAAATATATCAAATGATCAAATGTAAATATATCAAATGCAAATATATCAAATGCAAATATATCAAATGCAAATATATCAAATGCAAATATATCAAATGCAAATATATTAAATGCAAATATATTAAATGTAAATATATCAAATACAAATATAATGTGCAAATATAATATGCGTAATGATATTGGTTGTAAATTTTTATACGATAAGATATTAATAAAAATATATGATATAATAGGGAAAATATGAAGAATACACAACAATTGGCGGATAGGCGCGAAGCGTCGTTTCTGCGGTACGTGCCCGGAAAGAGGGGGTGCAGGGGGAGAAAAACGGGCTTCGTAACTTTGAGTGCTTTCTCCCCCTGCGGTGTTTTCTCAGCTTTTCAAAGCCAATAAACAAAAAAATAATTCAATAAAAGAAAAACATACACTACTTGCGGGATGCAATGAAGTCAAGAACTTCATCTCTTTCAGGCATTACGCGGAGTGCTCCCTTCTTTGTGGTGATGAGAGAAGCTGCTGCATTTGCAAAAGTAAGCAGCTCTGCGAGATTTTCGTCAGTGAGATCCTCAAGACCGTGTTCCAGCACATAATTCAGGGTGCTTGCACAGAAGGTGTCTCCTGCACCGGTGGTTTCAATGGTTTTTTCCTGAAGGAAAGGAGCAGCCTCGACCTTCCGTCCGCGATAATAAGCGCGGCTTCCGTCTTTTCCCATTGTGATCAGCACAAGCGGGATATGATATTTTTCTTCGATAAGGGCAGCACCCTTATCATAATCTGTTGTGTCAAAAAGAAATTCCACTTCATTATCAGAAATCTTCAGTACATCACAGCGTTCCATGCCGTATTCGATCTCTTTGCGGGCATCGTTCAGATCCTTCCAGAGTGGAGGGCGTAAGTTCGGGTCAAAGGTGATGATGCATCCGGCTTCTTTTGCCACGTCAAGAGCATAGCGGGTTGCTTCACGGACACCCTCATGTGTGGAAGAAAGCGTGCCGAAATGGAAGATCCTGGAATTGCGGATCAGATCGGCATCTACCTCATCCTTTGTCAGCATCATATCTGCACCTGGATTACGGTAGAAAGAAAAATCACGGTCTCCGTCCGGGTAAGTATGTACAAAAGCAAGGGTAGTGTGAATTTCATCGTCCATGACAAGATTTCTGGTATCAATGCCGCATTCTTCTACGGCAGCCTTCAGCTGCTTGCCGAACATGTCGTTTCCGACCTTTCCGATAAATGCAGTTTTTTTGCCAAGACGGTTCAGCATGGCAAGAACGTTACAGGGAGCTCCGCCCGGGTTTGCCTCGAAAGTAGGGTTTCCTTGGGAACTGTCACCGTTTTCTGTGAAGTCGATCAGAAGCTCGCCGAGAGCTGTTACATCATACTGTCTGTTTTCCATTGATGATTCCTCCTGATAAGTTATTTGTTTCATATTCTGCTTCATATTATAATCGTTACACATGATTTTGGGAAGAACCAAATCGAATTATTTTCTGTTCTGTTACCGGTTACTTGTGGTGCTTTTTGCGAAGATTAGAACTGTTATCTTTATTTTTCTGTAAAATGGTGGTAAACTTAGTCTATAAAACAACAAATATGATGGAGGAGACGATTATGGCTGATAAAGCGTATGAATATATGGATTGGCCCCGGATCGAGGCGATCGTTTATGGGGAGGAGGCATCACCTCGTGATGTGATGCAGCCAAGGGTAACAGAGGATGGCGTTCTGATCCAGGGATTTTTTCCGGGAGCGGATGCTGCAGAGGTTGTTGTAGGGGAAAAGAGTTATCCGATGATCCTGGAAGATGAGGCTGGTTATTATGCTGTAATGCTTCCACTGAAAAGGATTCCGGAATATCGTTTCCGTGTGATAAGAGGAAGCAGGAAAGAGACTTTTTACGATGCGTATGAATGTCCATGCCAGATCACGAAAGAGGAGGAACGAGCTTTTTGTGCCGGTGTTTATTACAAGGCATATGAGAAGCTGGGAGCGCATCCTGGGACCTGTGGCGAGGTAGAAGGAACATATTTTGCTGTCTGGGCACCCAATGCAATCCGTGTCAGTGTGGTCGGTGATTTTGACAGGTGGGATGGAAGGCGTCTTCCGATGCATCGGATGCCAATGTCCGGAATTTTTGAGATTTTTGTTCCAGGTGTACAGGCAGGGGCCTCTTACCAGTATGAGATCAAGATCAAAGGCGGCAATGTACAGCGGAAGTCTGATCCTTACGGAAATGGAACCCAGGGAGCGCCGTCTGTGATTTCTGTTGTAACAGAGCTGGGGGAGTTTTTATGGCAGGATGAAGCGTGGATGAAGGAACGTGAAAGGTTTGCCAGCCGTGAAGTTCCGGTTTCCATTTATGAAACGGATGTAACAGAGTGGAAAAACAGTGGTGAATTGGTGGAGTTTCTGAAGGAAACCGGTTATACGCATGTAGAATTTCATCCGGTGATGGAGTATCTTGACCGAAGTTCAGGAGGATATTCTACGTCTGCGTATTATGCTGTGACTACCCGTTTTGGGACTGCGGCAGATTTCCGGACACTGGTAGAGGATCTTCATCAGGCAGGGATTGGCGTGATCCTGGACTGGACACCGGCTCAGTTTCCGCGGTTTGATGCAGGGCTTGAGAAATTTGACGGAACTCCTCTTTATGAAGTACAGGATCCGGCTATGGCCGTTCATCCGATGTGGGGCACCATGCTTTATAATTACGGAAGTCCTATGGTCAAAGATTTTCTTATTTCCAATGCGTTTTTCTGGCTGGATGAATTTCATGTGGACGGATTTCGGATGGATGATGTAGATGCGATGCTGTATCTGGATTTTGGAAGAGAGGCGGGACAGTGGACGGCTAATCTTTATAGTTCCAATGAGAACCTTCAGGCAATGGAGTTTCTGAAGCATCTGAATTCTATTGTGAAGAAGCAGTATCCGGGGATTCTTCTGATCGCACAGGAGGATGGTTTATGGCCGCAGCTTACAGACAGTGTGGAGAATGATCATCTGGGGTTTGACTATAAATGGAGTGGTGGCTGGACAAAGGATCTTCTTTCTTACCTGGAAGCAGAGCCTTTGGACAGACGAAATTATTATGATCAGCTGACGCTTTCCATGATGTATGCATATAGTGAGCATTATGTACTGACTCTGGGGAAGAGAGATGTGGGTACGTTAAAAGAGTTTCTGGAGAAGCTTCCGGGATCTTCAAGGCAGAAGGATGCTCAGCTGCGTGCTGCGTATGGCTATCTGATGCTTCATCCGGGTGTGAAGATGACAGCGCCGGATGGGGATGTGGGGCCGGAAATGAGGGCGTATCTGCATGATCTGAATGAACTTTACAGGAATCATCCGGCGTTGTATGCAATGGATGGTAATTCGGATGGGTTTGAGTGGATCCAGTTTACCAGCTATGATGAGAATGTGGTTGCGTTTCTTCGTAAGACGGAAAAGCAGGAAGAAACGATTCTTGCGGTGTGTAATTTTTCACCGGTATCTTATGACAGTTACCGGGTTGGTGTGCCTTTTGCGGGGAAATATAAGGAAATTTTCAACAGTGACAGTGAAAAGTTTGGCGGACAGGGTGTGGTGAACGCACGTGCGAAAGCGGCTATTCATATGGAGTGTGATAACAGGGAGTTTTCTTTGAAGCTGAAGCTTCCGGCTTATGGTGTGGCGGTATTTGGGTGTACACCGGAGAAGGTGGATGTGAAGAAAAGCTCTGTAAAGAAAGGAAATGTGAAAAAGACTGCGGGGAAAAGCAGGGGAAAGCGTATGGATAAGGCGAAAATGAAGGTGGTTGAAAAATCTGTGGCTGTAAAGGATGCGGTAAAGGTTGTGAAACGGGTGGCTTCTCGCAGGAAGGGGGCTTCCGGGGATGAGTGATGGTTTGTGAATTAAATGGGAATATGGTTTGGGGGGGATTGGAGGGTAAGGATTTGAGTGGATTGTAGGAAAAAGTGCTTGCATTTTTTGTAAAATACGGTATAATATCAGTTGTGTTTAGCACAAGCTGGAATAGCTCAGTCGGTAGAGCACTTCACTCGTAATGAAGGGGTCGTGAGTTCGAGTCTCATTTCCAGCTTATATATGACTGATGGGAGTCCGGTGTCTTTGGAATATGAAGATGCCGGGCTTTTTTTGGGTGTGTATGGATGTGGTTGAGGGACGTCAGAGGAAGGTGGTATCGCTCGGTGGATGCAGTCGGGGATGCTTTTGAGGTTTTGTGAGAAGGATGGAGAGGGACGCCAGAGGAAGGTGATATCGCTCCGGGGGTGGATGCAAGCGGGGATGTTTTTGAGGTTTTGAGAGGTGGATATGGTTGAGGGACGCCAGGGGAAGAAGGCATCGCTCCGGGAGTGGATGCAGTCGTGGATGTTTTTGAGGTTTTGAGAGGTGGATGTGGTTGAGGGACGCCAGAGGAAGGTGGCATCGCTCCGGGCAGGGACTCCGTCGGGGGATACTACTAGGACTCCGTGAGACGGCTAAAAGCATTGCGGCAGGGCCAGAACTCGCCTGCGGCTCAGACAGCAGACCCTGCCGCAATAACGCCGTCTCCCGCAGCCCAAGTAGTAATCACCCCTCCTCCGCAGCAGCCCGGCCCGATGCCACCTTCCTCTGGCTGACGCTTCCAACCGACAGGAAAAAACATGCGGGGGATGGAAGCGGACTGGGCGTCCTGTCCTGAAATGTCAGACTGGTACAGGATATTCCTATAAGTATCGAAGAATACAGGGACCAGATCGGCACAGCGTACCACCATAAGTACCGAAGAATACAGAAACCAGATCGGCACAACGTTCCATTTTGAGTACCGCAGCATACAGACAAAAGTCAACAACGTAGCACACACAACAACGAAGAATTACTTCCGTGCCCAAGAGGGTGGGGGTGCAGGGGGAGGGCCTTCGGGCTACGGAACTCTGAGATGGCCTTCCCCCTGCATTTCCCGCATTGAAAATGCGACCGGCGTAGCGCCATCCAGCGAAGAGTCTTATTAAAAAACAACACATATAAAATAATAAACAGGAAGATAATAGCATAATGGATGAATGATAGCAGAAAAGAAATTGTCCTATAAAGATAAACTTCCAGGAAAATCTAAAAAAATTGAAATTTATGGTTGACAAGCATAACTCCCAGTGGTATTATAACTGAGCTGTTGCAAATAATTGTTTTCAAAAAATAAACAATTAAAAAGAATTTCAGAAAAATAAAATTCACAGTTGATAAAAGACAGAAGATATGATAAAGTATTCAAGTCGTCAACGAAGCGACAACAAGATCTTAATTCAAAAATGTTTGAAAAAACTTAAAAAAGTGCTTGACAAACAAAAAGAGATGAGATAAAATAAACGAGCTGTCTGAGAGACAGACACAACAAACCTTGATAACTAAACAGTGAAACACATACGATTCTCGAAAATTTCTTTACATTTAAAGAACGGTTTAAACAAACCAAAAGCAGTAAAAACGAGAGATAGCCAAACGGTTGTCTTGAGTAAACGAATCAAACATTTTATCAGAGAGTTTGATCCTGGCTCAGGATGAACGCTGGCGGCGTGCTTAACACATGCAAGTCGAACGGGAAACCTTTTATTGAAGCTTCGGCAGATTTAGATTGTTTCTAGTGGCGGACGGGTGAGTAACGCGTGGGTAACCTGCCTTATACAGGGGGATAACAGTCAGAAATGACTGCTAATACCGCATAAGCGCACAGAGCTGCATGGCTCGGTGTGAAAAACT